>JBJTTE010000058.1:0-4907 GCA_046080005.1 Erythrobacter sp. | reverse complement strand
CGATCACGCCGACAATGCCGCCGGGCGGGAGCATGAAGCTGAGGTTTTCGAACAGCAGCTTGTCACCATAGGCCTTGGTGATGCCCTTGGCCTCGATCACCTTGCCGCCGAGCCGCTCGGGCACCTGGATAACGATCTGCGCCTTGCCGACCTGGCGGCTGTCCTGGCTGTTCTGCAGTTCTTCAAACTTGCGGATACGCGCCTTGGACTTGGTCTGACGCGCAGCCGGGGTCTGCCGGATCCACTCCAGTTCGCGGGCCAGGGCCTTCTGCTTGCCGCTTTCCTCGCGGCTCTCCTGCTCCATCCGCTTGGCCTTCTTCTCGAGATAGGTCGAGTAATTGCCTTCATAGGGATAGTAGGAGCCGCGATCGAGCTCGAGGATCCATTCGACCACGTTATCAAGGAAATAGCGGTCGTGGGTGATCATCAGCACCGCGCCCGCATACTCCTTGAGGTGATTTTCCAGCCACAGAACGCTTTCGGCATCCAAGTGGTTGGTGGGTTCGTCGAGCAGGAGGATCGAGGGCTTCTGGATCAGCAGGCGGGTGAGCGCGACGCGGCGCTTTTCACCGCCCGACAGGTCCTTGACCGGCCAGTCGCCCGGCGGGCACTGCAGCGCTTCCATCGCCACTTCGAGCTGGTTGTCGAGCGTCCAGCCGTCCACTGCGTCGATCTTGTCCTGAAGCTCGCCCATTTCTGCGCCCAATGCGTCAAAATCAGCATCGGGCTCGCACATCAGCGCGCTGATCTCGTTGAAGCGGGCGACCAGGTCGGCAGTCTCCTTCGCGCCCTCGCGGACGTTCTCGAGCACGGTCTTGGTCGCATCGAGCTCTGGCTCCTGTTCGAGGTAGCCAACGGTGATGTTCTCGCCCGGCCATGCTTCGCCGGTGAAGTCCTTGTCGATCCCCGCCATGATCTTGATGAGGGTCGATTTGCCCGCGCCATTGGGGCCGACGATGCCGATCTTTGCGCCTTGGTAGAACTGCAGGCTGATATTGTTGAGCACCGGCTTCTTGGCACCGGGGAAGGTCTTCGTCATGCCCTTCATGACATAGGCGTATTGGGCGGCCATCGGATGGTCCTTCGGGTTTTGGGATGGGGTCAGGATTTGCCTGCGCAGATAGGGAAGGGCAGGGGGAAGGGCAAGCGGCTAGACTTGTGCAGGGGGTCGGGATAGCTTTCGCCGCTATGACCCGCGCCTTAACCGCGTTTGCCGCACTTTCGCTCGCCGTTCCTGCCACTGCCGCCTCGCCGCCGACGCTTGAGCGGCGGGCCGAGCTGGCGCTGGAACGAGATGAGACTGCTCATAACTTCGTCGAGGGGCTGACCACCGAGGTCGGCCCGCGGCAGGCAGGCACCGAGGCCGAAGCGCGGGCGCGCGAATAGTCACCTCTTGAACGCGCCTAGCGCGCGAGGCTCTCTTCCAGAGCGCCCCGAAGCTCGCCCAACCTGATATCAGCGACCGCCGCATGGGGATTGGTGGCTTTGAGCACCCCCGCTACCTCACGCAGCGACTGCGCGAGCCGGTCGATCTGTTGCAATTGCACCAGATAACGGCTGGCGATGTCGGGATCGCTGCACAGGACCAGACCAAAATCTTCGGATTCCTCTGCCAGCGCGGCGAGCCTTGCAGCGATCCCAGCCAAAAGCTGAGCTGGATGCGGGGCGCCGGAAACCGTCGGCTTCAGGATCGGGGCATGTTCCATCTTTAGGCCGCGAGTTCGAATGGCTCATCCGCCATCAGCCGCACCAGATTCAAGACCATCACCATGTCCTCGCCGAGCGCAGCGATACCCTCAAGAAAGTGCGTGATCGTCTCGTGACCCATGGCGTCAGGCTGTTGCAGCGTGCTCGCCTCGACCGAGACGATGTCGGCAACATCATGCACGATCAGCCCGCGCATCTGGCCGTCATGCTCGATGACAATGATCGGGTTGCGCGGAGTGGCATCGGTCGGCTCCCAGCCAAGCCGCGCCGCCAGATCGATCACCGGTAGCACCGCGCCGCGCAGGTTGACGACCCCTGCAACATAGTCGGGCACGCGTGGCAGGCGGGTCACGGGAGACCAGGCACGGATCTCGCGCACGGTCATAATGTCGATCCCGAAACGCTGGCTAGCGATGCCGAAGGTAATGAGTTCGTGTCGCATGGGGAGAGATCTCTGAAGTTACACTTGGACGGGTGGCAGGTTCAGTGGAGGACGCGGCGCAGCGCTGCAGTAAGCTTATCGGCATCAAAGGGTTTGACGATCCACCCCGTGGCTCCGGCATTGCGGGCACGCTGCTTCTTTTCGTCCGAGCTTTCGGTCGTCAGCACAAGGATCGGCCGCTCGGCGTGAAGCGCGCTTGATCGCAGCTTCTCGATCAGGCCGAAGCCGTCGAGGCGTGGCATGTTGATGTCGGTGATAATTACGTCGACCTCGTTCGAGGCCAGCCACTCGAGCGCCTCTTGACCGTCCTCGCACTGTTCGACTGCGAACCCGCGCGAGGTAAGCGCGCCGAGCAGCAAGGCGCGCATCGAGGCACTGTCGTCGACCGTAAGGACACGGATGGTAGCGGGATTGCTGGCTTGCATGATGGGCTCCGTTTGGTCCTAGAATAGCTCGACCGTCCCAAGCGCCGATTGCGGGCGCCCCAGTGGTCTTTGCGTAGGGGCGGTTTCAGTAGACACCAATCGCGCGCGCACCTGGCCGCTGGCAGGCCGGAACTCGATGCGGCGCGCCTGCCGCCCTTCGAGATCCTCGAACACCTTGGGAATGTTCTCGCGTTCAAGGAACTGCCGGGCAAAGGCAGCATTGGCCGTGCCAATCGGGGCAAGGTCGGGATTGAGGTTTGCACCGCCATAAAGCCGCGCACGCATGCGGCTCTTTTGCGCGCCAAGGCTGAGCATTTCGTTGATCAGCAGCTCCATCAGGAACAGGCCATAATCGCTGTCGAAGGTCTGGTTGCGCACATGCGCCGGCGGCTCGGCCAGCAGGAAGTGGTTCATCCCCCCAACCCGCGCGAGCGGATCGAACAGGCAGGTCGCCACGCAGCTGCCGAGAATGGTGTTCATCTCGACGCGCGGATCGGTGCTCGCCCTGGCATCACCCTGGACAATCGTTATGCGCAGCGCTGCCGCTGCTGCTGCCTCGCCCGAGCCGGCGGCAATCGGGCTGAAAACGGTCATGACGCGGCGGCCTTGGCAGGGGCGAAGATCGCGGGCGCAATGTCGGCAAGAGGCAAAACCTCGCCTGCCGCACCGAGTTCGATCGCAGCACGCGGCATGCCGAAGACGACGCAGCTGGCCTGATCCTGCGCGATGGTGCGCGCGCCGATGCTGGCGAGCTGCACCATGCCCTGCGCGCCGTCCTGACCCATCCCGGTGAGCAGGATACCCAACCCCCGGTCGCCCCTTGCCGCGCCGAGCGTTGCCGCGAGCGAGCTGAACAAGCGGTCGACGCTGGGACGATGGCCCGCAACGGGGTCGCCTTCGCGCAGCACACAGCGAAACCCGCGCGAACCTGCAGCGGCGATTTGCAAGTGTCGCTCATTGCCCGGTGCGAGCAGCACCATCCCGCGATCCAGCGGCATGTCGCTCTCGGCCAGCATGACCCGGGGCGCGATCGCACGGTCGAAAGATTGGGCAATCGCACCCGCAAAGCACCCGTTGATGTGCTGGACGATGACAGTCGGCGGGCAATCTGCGGGGAAGCCTGCAAGGAGGGTGTGGAGCGCCTCGACCCCGCCGGTTGAGGCACCGATCACGATCAGGTCGGGCAGGGGGGCAGTGGGACGGCTGATAGCGATGGGAGCCATGGGCGGGGGAGGGCGGTTCTGTGTGGGGCCATGCCGCGATCGGGCCGCTTCGCGCACCATCGCGACCAACGCGCCATCATCGCGCGCACCCGGGGCCATTCTGAGCTGCGACTTGGCGATGCAACCGATCGCTCCCAGCTGCAGGCCGCGCGCCGTTGCGCTCGCCCCGGCCTCGGTTGCGCCCGATACGAGAATGACCGGGGTCGGGCGGAGCTGCATGATCTTTGCGAGAAAGGACAGCCCGTCCATCCCTGGCATCTCGATATCGAGCGTTACCACATCCGGATCGAGCGCCTTGATGAGTTGGCGCGCCTCGGCCGCGTCGGCGGCGGCCCCAACGACAGTTATATCGTGCTCGCGCTCGAGCCGGTTCTGGAGCAGCGCGCGCATCAGAGCGGAATCATCGACGATAAGGACCCTGACGCTCATCGCGCGCGCCTTTGGTAGATTGTCGGGCCGACCGGTTCGAGCAGCGAGGTCGCTGGGCCGCTAACGCGCTCGGAGTGGCCAATGTAAAGATAGCCCCCCGGCAATAGCTGGCGTGCAAAGCGTTCGATCAGAAGCTCCTTGGTGGGCACATCGAAATAGATCATCACGTTGCGGCAGAAGATCACATCGAAGGGCCGTTGCATCGGCCACTCGCTCATCAGGTTGAGTTCGCGGAAGCGCACCATTGCTTGCGCGGCCGGATCAATCGCCAACCTTGCTTCGCCAGTGGTGCTGTCCGGCACGCACCAGATCCTGCGTAAGGCTTCGGGCAGAGCCTCAAGCGCGCCTGCGGGATAGTTCGCCGCCCGCGCTCCGGCGAGCGCGTTGACGGAAATGTCGCTCGCCAGCGCGACCAGATTGCTGCGCGCGAGCTTCAGTCCCGCCGCGCGGTCCGCACCGAGCAGCACCATCACCAGTGTCCAGACTTCCTCACCGGTTGAACAGCCTGCTGACCAGATCCGCACGGGTTCGCCTGCCAGCGTGCGTTGCAACAGACCGGGACGCACGATGCTCGCGAAGTGGTCAAAATGATGCGGTTCGCGGTGGAAACAGGTATGGTTGGTGGTCAGCGCGGCGACAACCTCGGTCATCATCGGTGCGTCGCGTGCCAGCGTATCGAGG
>JBJTTE010000057.1:0-3544 GCA_046080005.1 Erythrobacter sp. | reverse complement strand
CATCCTGACCGACCTGGTGTCGCTGGTGCGCTACGCCATGCAGCAGGAAAACGAGCTGGTGCCCTACCCCGAGCGCGTGTCCGCCAACTTCAAGGCGTGGCTGGCGCAGCAACAGGCGGCGGGCAAAGGCTTCACCGACGAGCAACGCTGGTGGCTGGAGAAGATGGCCGAGCACATCGCCAGCAACCTGGGTATTGAGGCGGAAGACTTCGGCTACGCACCGTTCGACCAGCGTGGTGGGCTGGGCCGGGTGCATCAGCTCTTTGGCGCCGGATTGCCGGAGGTGATGGAGGAGTTGAATCGGGAGTTGGTGGCGTGAGCGCGGTGGCTGAACCCTTGGCGACTACAACCCGTGTTGTCCCGCTCGTCGAAGCCGTGGAGCTGAACCCGCGGCCTGATCGCAGTGAATTACCCGATGCCTTGGAGGTCTCCTTCGTTCCAATGGCGGCTGTTGCAGCCGCCACGGGCCGGATGGACGCAACCGCGATCCGGCCGTTTGCTGAGGTCAAGAAGGGCTACACCGTGTTTCGCGAAGGTGACGTGCTCTTCGCGAAGATCACACCTTGCATGGAGAACGGAAAGATGGCCGTCGCCCGAGGCCTCCGAAACGGTGTCGGCTGCGGCTCAACAGAATTCCATGTTCTGCGTCCACGGCCGGGCGTCGATCCGCAGTACGTCTACCACTTCGTATCGAGCGCCAGCTTCCGAGCGGAGGCGGCTCATCACATGACAGGCGCAGTCGGGCAGAAGCGCGTCCCCGCTGCGTTCCTCGAAACGTGCGAGATTCCGCTGCCCGATCTGGGCGAGCAGCGCCGCATCGTCGCCGAACTCGAAAAGCAGTTCTCCCGCCTCGACCAAGCCGTCGCCAACCTCAAGCGCGTCAGGGCCAACGTCAAGCGCTACGAGAGCGCCGTGCTCAGGGCTGCGGTCGAAGGCCGGCTGGTCAAAACGGAGGCCGAAGTGGAGGGCCGCGAGGGCGCGAGCTACGAGACCGGCAGCCAGCTACTTGCGCGGGTGCTCCTAGAGCGGCGTCGCAGGTGGATTGGAAAGGGCACGTACCAAGATCCGGCAGGCCCAGGAGCCGAAGGACTGCCGCCATTGCCGGAAGGCTGGGCATGGGCCAGGCTAGACGCCGTCGCGGCGCTGAAAGGCGGCATTACTGTCGACAAGAAGCGCCGTGACTCGACCGCGCGCTCGATTGCGTATCTCCGCGTCGCGAACGTGAAACGCGGGTACCTTGATCTGGACGAGGTCAAGGAGATCGAGGCACCACAAACCGATATCGAAGAACTCCGTCTTCAGCCGGGCGACATCCTCTTCAACGAAGGCGGCGACCGAGACAAGCTCGGCCGCGGCTGGATCTGGGAGGGACAGCTTGCGGAGTGCATCCACCAAAACCATGTCTTCCGCGCCAGGCCGTACCTGCCCGAGGTTTCAGGGAAGCTCATCTCCTGGTGGGGCAACACGTTCGGCAAGGACTACTTCCTTCGTGAAGGGAAGCAGACCACGAACTTGGCGTCGATCAATATGACGAAGCTGTCTGCCTTTCCGGTACCGATCCCTCCGGTTGCCGAGCAACGCCGCATCGTTGCCGAAGTCGACCGCCGCCTCTCCATCGTCCGCGAGGTCGAGGCCGAGATAAAAGCGAATCTGAAGCGGACGACTCTCCTGCGCCGAGCGGTTCTCTCTCGTGCCTTTGGCTGAAGGCTGCATGGCAACTACCGCGCGATTCGATGTTCAGCGTAGGGCCGAGCTGGAGGATGTCTTTAAGCCGGCTCGAATGGCACACGTGTGGAGGAACTTGGTCAAGCAGCAACTGCGACGACTTGAGATTCCAGACCTGCACGACTACTACGACTTCAACTTCAATATCGAACGGCGATGTGAAGGCATCGCTGAACGGATCCTCGGAGGCCAGTATCGGGCCGAAGCACCGTTGGTCTACAAGGTCGAGAAGAGAGCAGGGATCTGTAGGCACATGATCTTGCCTTCGCCCGCCGACGCGCTAGTTTTTCAAGTGCTGTCTGATGCGCTCTACGACGAGTTGGTGAAGGTACAACCGAGCAAGAAGGCCTACTACGCGCGTGACAGGCATGGACTTAAGCTGCCTCACGGCGGGACCACTCCGCCTGGATACCCTTGGTTCGTGCTTTGGCCGAAGTTTCAGGAAGAGATCTGGGGCTTCGCAAAGGGCTTTCCAATTCTCGTCACCACTGACCTCTCGAACTACTTCGACAACATCGCGTTCGATGACCTGCGCCGCGTCATTGCCGGGCACGTTCATGCGAAGGAAGCCCTACTCGATCTATTGTTCTCGTTAATTGAGGATCTCGCATGGAGGCCTGACTATCTGCCGCGATCTCGCAAGGGTCTGCCGACCATACAGATCGAGGCGCCGCGTTTGTTGGCTCACGCTCTGCTCTTTGAGGTTGATGCGGTATTGAAGGATCGCACGTCCGACAGCTTCGTGAGATGGATGGACGACATCAACTTCGGAGTTGAGACCCCCAAGAAGGCGACGATGGTCCTGGGGGAGCTAAATGACGTCCTCAAGAGCCGTGGACTTGCCCTCAATCTGGCCAAGACGCAGCTTCTAACAGCGCGCGATGCCAAGCATCACTTCATGTTCGCAGAGAACGTGCGGCTTGGACGGTTGGACAAGCAGGCGAGGAGGTTGAAGTCGCCTGCGGCGAAGAAGAAGCTTGGGGATCGGGTGGCTGCTGAATTCGACGCTCACTTGAGTGAGTGCAAGGCGAGAAACAAGGACAAAGTAAGCAAGCGGTTCTTCACGATCCTTGGCCAGCTCGCCCATACAGGCGCCGTAAGACACTGCATGCCGCTTCACAAGGCGGACCCGGGCTTGCGCGCGACGGTGGTGCGGTATCTGACGAGCCAGGAGTTTGCGCGGCCGGCAACGACCGCTTTGCTACGAATACTGGAGCACACGCACTACGTAGACGATGTGACGAAGGTCGAGCTGGTTGCGGCCATCCTCGATTGGTCTCCACCGCACTCACCGTCGGGCATGCGGTTTCTCGCTCGAGTCAGAAAGCAACTTGAGAAGCCAAAATCGATGTCCGACTGGCAGTGCTGGTTCTTGTTCTTGAGTAAGTACGGTGAACCGCACGAGGCCCTGACTGCCTATGAGCTATCGAAAGATGCACGACGCAGGGAACCTTTCCTCGCGAGGCAGGCAACGACTCTGCTCTGTAGGGCCTATCCAATAAACGCCAAGCGAGTACGGAGTCTGTGGGAGCGCGAGGTAAGTACCGGATTGGCTGACTCGGCGTCAGTGGCGGTGAATCTTTTGTACTTTGCAGACGCCAATTTCCCAGGGAAGAAGGACCGAGCATATCGATACCTCTTCCCGGACAAGTCGAGCGGCGCTTACCCGGTTGCGAAGTTCCTCCTACTCTGTCTGTTAGCGACTACGGCGCGCGACAAGAAGGTCGCGGTGGCGCGGCCCGTGGTGGCTGAGCACGTTGACGATCCGTGGATGCTCAATGAGATCCAGCGCATTCATGCATCCTGGTTCAAGTGAACG
>JBJTTE010000056.1:0-7711 GCA_046080005.1 Erythrobacter sp. | reverse complement strand
ACGACGAATTCGAAGTCGGCTGGCTCCATCTTGGCGAAGGTCTTGTCGCGCAGCACGCCCGCGTTGTTGATCAGCACATGGACGCCGCCCCACTTCTGCTTGGCATCGGCGACCATCTTTTCCATCTGATCGTATTCGGTGACCGAAGCGCCGTTGGCGACGGCCTCACCGCCCATGGCCTCGATCTCGGCAACGACCTGTGCGGCTGCGTCCGAGGCGCCCGTGCCATCGCGCGAGCCGCCAAGATCGTTGACGACCACCTTCGCGCCGCGCCGCGCCAGTTCGAGCGCATAGGCCTTGCCGAGCCCGCCGCCCGCGCCGGTGACGATAGCGACCTTGTCCTTGAAGCTGATGGTCATGTCTGTTTCTCCTGTCTTGTGCGAGGGCGAAGCACGATCGTGCTTTACGCCTGCGTAAACCCACTATGCGGTGCGTTGCGTGGCATTTTCGTGAAGCACTTGCAACAGCGTAAAAGGCAAAGGACGATGCCGTAGGGTCAGACCCTGCTGCCGAGGGCTCCGAGTGTCGGAATCAGCTCTGCGAACGAATCGATCATGGCATCCGCGCCAAGTTCGTTCGCGGGGAGGTCGCAATAGCCATAGGCTGCTGCGATCACCGGAACGCCCGCAGCCCGGGCAGCGCGTACATCATAGGTGGAATCGCCCAGGAAGACGAAGCGCCCATGCCCGAGCGCCTCGCGCGCAGCGATGACCGGGGCGGGGTCCGGCTTGGCGATAAACTGGCCGTCTTCGCCTTTGCCCATCGAATCGCCGCCGATCACGGTCTCGAAGGTGTCAATCAGGTCAAGCTGGGTGAGTACCGAGCGGGCGAAGGCTTCAAACTTGTTGGTCACCACGGCCATCCGCAGGCCTTGCTCGGCCAGCTCCGCCAGTGTCTCGCGCACGCCAGGGTAGGGCACGGTGTGAACCGCGTTGTGGTCTTGGTAGTAGCCCAGCATCGCCCGGTAGAGCCGCTTGAACTCGTCGTCCGGCACGCCCCCCTGGGCTTCAACCGCGCGCGCCAGCATGATCTTGGCCCCGCCACCGATCAGATCCTTGGAGGTTTCGACCGATACCGCATCGAAGCCGCCCAAGGCCAGCGCATGGTTCACCGCCGCGCCGAGATCACGGAAGGTATCAAGCAAGGTGCCATCGAGGTCGAAACCGATCGCGTCGAAAGGGATCTTCGTCATGAAATCTCCAAGAATGCGGGCGACGTGGCGCATGGCTCTTCAAACCGCAAGTATTTGCTGGCACGCGCTCGATTGCTTAGAGGGAATTGCATGACCGCCACGACACATCGCTTCGCCGCCATCATCCTTGCCGCTGGCAAGGGCACCCGCATGAAAAGCGATACGCATAAGGTGCTCCACAAAATCGCGGGCAAGCCGATGCTGCTCCACCTGCTCGATAGCTTTGCGCAGGCTGATCTCGCGCGGACGGTAGTGGTGGCGGGTGATCGGCACGAACAGCTGAGCGCGGCGCTGGTCGGGCGCGATGTCACGGTCGCGCTGCAAGAGCCACAGTTGGGCACGGCCCATGCCGCGCTGCAAGCCAAACCGGCACTGGCGGATTTCACCGGGTTGGTGCTGGTATGCTTCGGCGATTGCCCGATGGTGCGCGCTGAGACCGTGCGGCGGCTGTTCGGCGCGCTGGAGGGCGGGGCGAAGGTTGCGGTGCTCGGGTTCCGTCCTGCTGATCCCCTCGCCTATGGCCGGATCATCGCCGATGCCGCGGGCACGGTCAGTAAGATGATCGAATACAAGGATGCGAGCGACGCCGAGCGTGGCTGCGATCTGTGTAATTCCGGCCTGATTGTGGCCCATTCGGACGATATGTGGCCCCTGCTCGAAGCGGTCGGCAACGATAACGCGCAGGGCGAATTTTATCTCCCCGACGTCGCAACCAACGCCATCGCCCAAGGCCACCGGGTGGTGGTGATCGAAACCGATGCGGATGAAGTGGCCGGGATCAACTCGCGCGCCGAGCTTGCTGGGGCCGAAGCCCGCTGGCAGGCCGCCCGCCGTCTGTCGGCGATGGACGAGGGCGCCACGCTGATCGCGCCAGAGACCGTGTTCTTCAGCCACGATACGGTGCTGGGCCGCGATGTTACAATCGAACCCAATGTGTTCTTCGGTCCCGGCGTGACCATCGCCGATAATGTGCTGGTGCGCGCTAACTCGCATATCGAAGGCGCGAGTCTTGCGAGCGGGGTCAAGGTTGGACCCTTTGCCCGCCTGCGTCCGGGCACGGTGCTGCACGAGGGCAGCTTCATCGGCAATTTCGTCGAGGTGAAGAACGCCGTGCTCCATGCCGGGGCAAAGGCCAGCCATCTGACCTATCTGGGCGATGCGACGATTGGCGCAGGGGCGAATATCGGCGCCGGCACTATCACGTGTAATTATGACGGGTACTTCAAGCACAAGACCGTGATCGGCGAACGCGCCTTCATTGGCTCGAATTCGGCGCTGGTCGCTCCTGTCACCATTGGCGCCGACGCCATTGTCGCCGCGGGATCGACCGTCAGCCGCGATGTCGCTGCGGGCGAACTCCGCATGGTGCGCGCCGAGCAATTGGTGAAGGACGGCTGGGCCGACCGCTTCCATGACGCGATGAAGAGACGGAAAGCGGCGGAGAAGAAGGGTTGAGCGACGCGGATCTGACCTGTTGGCTGTGCGGTCGCCCGCTCGGCGAGATCGTCGAGTGGCATCATCCCGTGCCCAAGTCGAAAAAGGGCAAGATCAAGGTCCCGGTCCACCCGATCTGCCACAAGACCATCCACGCCAATTTCACCAATAACGAGCTGGCGCGGATCGGCGAGGATGCGGATACCATCCGCGCTCATCCGGCCATCGCCAAGTTTGTTGCGTGGGTGGCGAACAAGCCCGCCGACTTCGACGCGCCCACACGCTAAGCCAGCGTGCTAGCGGGAACCTTCGGCAGGCTCGTCCAGTTTTCCTGACAAATATAGGAGAACGGCCATGAAAGCCGTGAAGTGGATCGCCGCCGGGATCGGCCTTGCTGTCGTAGGAGCTGCCGCAGTGTATGCCCAGTACCGCCAGACCGAACAGCCCAGCTTCGCGCTGGTGCAAGCTGAACAGGATTTCGAACTGCGTGATTATCCCGCGCTGGTGGTGGCCGAGGTCAGCCATTCGGGGAGCCGCGAGCGTGCGAGCGGGGCGAGCTTTCGCCGCTGGGCAGCCTATATCTTCGCGCAGGACCGACCCGCCGGGGGTGAGAGCATCGCCATGACTGCCCCTGTCCTGCAGGATGAGACTCAACCGGGCGAGTGGCAGATGCGCTTTGTCATGCCGTCCAAATACACGCTCGCGACCCTGCCGCCCGCGCCTCAAGACATCACGCTGACACAGATGCCCGCGCGGCGCATGGCCGCGGTGCGTTTTTCGGGCAATGGTGAGGCGCGCGATCTTGCGCTGATGGAGACGCGGCTGCGCGACTGGATGGTCGGCAAGGGCTTGGTGCCATCAGGCGAGGCCGAATTCGCCTTCTACGACGCACCGATGGTTCCCGGCCCGCTGCGCCGCAACGAGGTGCTGATCCCCGTCTTGGCGGAATAGCGAGATTGGTCAGGTGAGCAGCATCGGTGCCTCGTGCCGACCACTGCCGATAAAGTCAGCTTCCCACTGCGCGTACTCGCTGCGGCTCAGCAGGTAGCGTGTGTGCGCCTCCTGAAAGCTTATCGTACCGCTGCGCACAGCACGCACCACATCGTTCTTGCGCGACTTGGACCAGTGAATGCGGTGGTTTTTGGGCAGCGCCGCGTAGCTCTTGATCGCATCCGCGATCGATACGTTTCTTGGATAAGCCATCGGTCAACTCCTCATCAAGGTATCGCCCCGCTTGACTCAGAGTTGATGGATAGAGCCAACAAGAGCTTGCCAGACATGGTTAATTTCACCTTGATGAAACGCGCTGTGCCTTTCTCAAGATGAACCGAAGACAAAGTGTCGGCTTGTTTTACAGGTAGTTAAGTTGCCCGCTCCAGCTAACGCAAAAGGGGACTAGCCCCGCTAGGGAGCCCCCCCCGTTGCTGCTGCCGAACCGCCAACTCAGTTGGCCGGACGCGGGTCCATCAGGCGCTTCATCAGGTAGATGAATTGCAGCGCCTGAAGCTTGGCGCGCTGATCATTGTCGACTCCGCCCGAATGGCCTCCGGTGGTATCCTCGAAGTAGTAATAGGGCTGGCCCAGTTCCTTGAGCCGCGCGGCACCCTTGCGCGCATGGGCAGGGTGGGTGCGGTCATCGGCCGTCGAGGCCCAGAGGAAGGGCTCGGGATACTCCACCCCGGCGACGATCTTCTGGTACGGAGAATAGCCCTCGATCCACGCGCGCTGTTCGGGGATGCGCGGATCACCATATTCACCGATCCACGAGGCACCGCGGCCGATCAGGTGATAGCGTAGCATGTCGAACAGCGGAATCTGCACAATTGCTGCACCAAACAGGTCAGGTCGCTGGGTGAAGGCCGTGCCCACCAGCAGCCCGCCTTGCGAGCCGCCCTGAATGCCAAGGTGCTGCGGGCCGGTAAAGCCGCGCTTCACCAGATCCTCGCCCACCGCCAGAAAATCGTCCCAGGTGCGCTGCTTGTGCTCGCGGATTGCGGTCTGGTGCCACATTGGTCCAAACTCGCCGCCGCCGCGCAGGTTGGCGAGCACGTAGGCACCACCGCGCGAAACCCAGATCTTGCCTGTCGCAGCAACATAGCCGGGCAGGCTGGGAACCTGGAACCCGCCATACCCCGTCATCAGGGTGGCGGTGCTGCCGTCCATTACCATACCCTTTGGCTTGACGATGAAGTACGGGATTTTGGTGCCGTCCTGGCTCGTCGCCTGATGCTGTTCGACCTCCATTCCTTCGGGATCGAAACGCGCTGGCGAAGTCTTGAGCACAGCCGGCGCAGCAGCGCCGTCCGAATAGTAGAGGGTGGTCGGATTGAGGAAATCGCTGACCGTGAACATGATCTGGTCGGTCTCATCCGAGGAGGCCGCAATATCGAGCGTGGCGTTATCGGGTAGGGGAACCGGCTTGCTGACCCACTCGCCGCCTTCAAAATTGAACTGCAGCACCTTGCCGACGACATTGTCGAGCAGCGCCACAAACAGCGCGCTGCCCGTTACCGCGCCGCCCTGCTTGGTCTGGCGTTCGCCCGGCGCCCAGACGAGCGTCTTCTTGGCGCCGTTGGGATTGGCCTTCCACTCTTCCAGATCCATCGCGATCAGGCTGTCGGCGGCAAAGGTTTGGCCATCCACCGTCCAGTCGACATCAATCGATACCAGCAGGTGCCCGTCGACAATGCCGTAGAGCCCGGCTTTCTTGGGAATGTCGAGCTGCAGCCACGCGCCTTCCTTCTCCATGTAGTACAGGCTCTCGTGGAAGCTGATGCCGCGAAACGCAGTGCGGGCGTGGATCGTCCCTGTATTGTCGCGCAGCAGGGTTGCGCCGGCCCAGACGTCGCTGGCTTCGCCGCGGAAGATTTCTGGTGCGTCTGCGATCTTTGTGCCGCGCGTCCACACACGGCTGGTAAAGGGATATTCGCTCTCGGTCAGTGTCCCTTCGCCAAAGCCTCGTCCGACCAGCAGGGTATTCTCGTCGATCCAGCTGATGCCGCCCTGGCTCTTGGCATCGAGTACGAAGCCGCCCTCGACGAACTGCTTTGTCGCGGTGTCGAATTCGCGCATGATCGTCGCGTCCTCGCCCCCGTCGCTGAGTGCGATCATGCACTTGTTGCGCGCGGGCGGCAGGCAGGTCGAACCCTGATAGACCCACTCCTTGCCTTCCGCCTTGGCGAGCGCATCGACATCGAGGATCACCTCCCATTCGGGCTTGGCGGTGCGGTAGCTTTCCAGGGTGGTGCGGCGTAGCAAGCCCTTGGGGTTCGCCTTGTCCTGCCAGAAATTGTAGAGGCCATCGGGGCGGAAGCTGACGAAGGGGATGCGATCCTCGGAATCGAAAATCGCCAGCGCTTCTGCCTTGACGGGCGCAAAGCGCGGATCAGCCTCGAAGGCAGCAAGGGTGCGTTCGTTCTCCTTCGCAACCCAGGTCAGCGCCTCGGGACTGCGCGCCTCCTCAAGCCAGATATTGGGGTCTTGTTCGGGGCCGGGGACGCCCGGAACTGGCGTTTCCTCGGCGGCGGCACCTGTGGTTGAGGCGATGGTCATAGCCAGAGCCAGAGCAAGGGTTGAGACAAGTTTCAAGCATCCTCTCCTTGTGGGGAATTGCTGCATGTCTTGTGGCGAGAGCGCGCCGGGATGTGAGGAGGATACAAACAAAAAAGGGCTAGCCAACGGCCCGCCCCGATCGAATAATGAGAATCGAAGAACTTAGCCCTCGACGTGTTCAGCGAGGACGGTGAGGCCCTTTTCGTTCACTTCGGCAAAGCCGCCGCGCACCTCAACGATCTCGGGCGCAGCGCCAGCGCTGGTGAAGACCTGAACCGCGCCGTCGCGGATCGTGCTCATGAAGGGGGCATGGCCCTCGAGCACGCCGAATTCACCTTCGGTGCCGGGGACGACGACCATGTAGACGTCTTCCGAACGGACCAACTTGGCTGGGGTAACGAGTTCGAAGTGCAGCTTGTCGGCCACTGTCTAGCCCTTCTCTTGTTCAGCGATCACCGCATCGAATGCGTTTGCGGCGGCTTCAAACTTGTCGCGGCAGCCGGGATTGCAAAACCCGACCACGTGACCGCGGTAGCGTGTCAGGGAATCGGCGCTGATCGGTTTGCCCGACCAGGGACAGAGGGCGTTGACCGCATCCTCGATCCGCAATTCCCCGGCCAATTATGCCTCTTCGGCCATCTTTTCGGCCTTGGCCACCACCTGCTCGATCCCGCCGACCATGTAGAAGGCCTGTTCGGGCAGATGGTCATATTCGCCATCGACCACCGCCTTGAAGCTCTTCACGGTGTCTTCGATCTGCACGAACACGCCCGAGATGCCGGTGAAGACTTCCGCAACGTGGAACGGCTGCGAGAGGAACTTCTGCAGCTTGCGCGCACGCGCAACGGTCAGCTTGTCCTCTTCCGAGAGCTCGTCCATCCCGAGAATGGCGATGATGTCCTGCAGGCTCTTGTACTTCTGCAGCGTTTCCTGAACGCGGCGAGCGGTTTCGTAGTGCTCAGCGCCGACCACGCGCGGTTCAAGCACGCGGCTTGTGGAGTCGAGCGGGTCAACCGCTGGGTAGATGCCGAGTTCCGAGATCGCGCGGCTTAGCGTGGTCGTCGCATCAAGGTGCGCAAACGAGGTTGCGGGGGCCGGGTCGGTCAAGTCGTCCGCAGGCACGTAAATCGCCTGCACCGAGGTGATCGAGCCCTTGGTGGTCGAGGTGATGCGCTCCTGCAGCTTGCCCATGTCGGTGGCGAGGGTCGGCTGGTAGCCCACCGCCGAGGGGATGCGGCCGAGCAGCGCCGACACTTCCGAACCGGCCTGCGTGAAGCGGAAGATGTTGTCGACGAAGAACAGCACGTCCTGGCCTTCAACGTCACGGAAATATTCCGCCATGGTCAGGCCCGACAGCGCGACGCGCGCGCGAGCGCCCGGGGGCTCGTTCATCTGGCCGAAGACGAGCGCCACCTTGGAGCCTTCCGAGGTCGCGTTGCCCTCGGCATCCTTGGCGATAACGCCCGCGTCGAGGAATTCGTGGTAGAGGTCGTTGCCTTCGCGCGTACGCTCACCCACGCCCGCGAACACCGA
>JBJTTE010000055.1:0-11256 GCA_046080005.1 Erythrobacter sp. | reverse complement strand
GAAATTGCCCTCGGGCGTGTTGACGATCACCGAGACGATCGGCTGCTCGATGTACTTGGACAGCTCGCCAGCGATGTAATTCTGCAGCTGGGTTGCGGTCTTGCCGACAGCTGGGATATCCTGCACCAGCGGAATAGTGAGCCGCCCATCGGGGCGTACACGCACCTTGTCCGCGCTCAGTTCGGGGTTGCGCCAGACGTGGATGGTAATCTCGTCAAGCGGCCCGATGGTATATTCCTCGGACGGGGCGACGCTGCCGTCGCCATAGCTCACCGAGGGAAGCTCCGTACCGCCGCCTGCGCAGGCACCCAGCAGGACAGCGCCGAACGTGAGAGCCGCAATGTGCTTGAGGGGCAGACGATAAGACATTGGTGATCGATCCTTGGCCAGTTCTGACCGCGCGATCCGTCTTGGTGCAGGAGCGACCTGCGACACGAAAACGCCCGGTTATCGGGGTTCTTGTCGCGTGAAATGGTGAACATCTGGTTAGTTATACAGCGGCGAATCCGGCGCTATCCCGTATCGGGACAGCGTAAGCAGCAGGGTTAACGCCGCTGGGTCACACCAGCATTTCCGCCGCCGGCCCATGGCCGAGAAAGGCGCTGGGCGAGGCGCTGGCCCCATAGGCCCCGGCGCAGAACACCGCGACGAGATCGCCGACATCGGCATGGGGCATGGCCGCATTGTCGGCGAGCCGATCGAGCGGCGTGCACAGGCAGCCGACGATATTGACTTCCTCTGTCGCCTCCGCTGCGTAACGCGTTGCAATCGCTGAAGGGTAGTTGCGGCGCACGACCGTGCCGAAGTTCCCTGACGCCGCGAGCTGGTGGTGCAAACCGCCGTCGGTGACGAGGAAGATCGCTCCATGGCTTTCCTTGCGGTCGATCACGCGGGTGAGATACACGCCCGCCTCGCCCACCAGATAGCGGCCAAGCTCCAGGCACAGCTCCGTCTCGGCCAGCGCAGGCGGCAGGTCCGCCACCCGCTCGGCCAGCGCCGCACCCACGCGCGGCAGATCGACCGGGGTATCGCCGGGGAAGTAGGCGATGCCCAGCCCCCCGCCCATATTGAGCTTGGGGCAGCCGTGCCCGATCGCATCGGTCAGATCGGCGGCCAGCTCGAGCACCTTGGCCTGCGCTTCGATGATCGCATCCGCATTGAGCGTCTGGCTGCCGGTGAAGATGTGGAGGCCGCGCCACGCGGCCCCTTGCGCGATCACCGTACGGGCGAGTTCGGGCACCTTGTCAGCATCAACCCCGAAGGGCTTGGCTCCGCCGCCCATCTTCATCCCCGAGCCCGTGATCACGAAGCTCGGATTGACGCGGATCGCGATGCGCGGCGCTATGCCGAGCCGGTCGCCGATGGCAAGCGCACGCGACGCCTCGCCCGCGCTCTCGCAATTGAGCGTGACGCCCGCGGCAATCGCTGCCTCCAGCTCGTCATCGCGCTTTCCCGGCCCGGCAAAGCTGATCCGGCCCGGATCGAGGCCCACTTCGCGGCACAACGCCAACTCGCCCGAGGACGCGATATCGAAGCCATCAACCAGCGGCGCCATGTGCGCGACCACGGCAGGATAGGGGTTGGCCTTGACCGCATAGTTCAGCCCCACGCGCTGGGGCAGCGCCGCGCGTAGCTGGGCGACACGCGCATCGAGCAGGGCGCGCGAATAGACGAATAGCGGCGTGCGCCCGGCCTCGGCCACCAGCTCGCTCGCACGGCGGCCGCCAATCGCCAGCTCGCCGTCAATCGCGGCGTAGCCAGCAGGGATCGGGCCGACCGGCTTCATGCGGCAAATTTCCTGTTCAGCTCGGCCTGCAAGGCGGTGCGGTCGATCTTGCCATTGGGGTTCAGGGGCATGGCCTCACGACAGTGGATATGCTGCGGCTGCATGAAATTGGGAAGATCGCGCTGCAGCCGCTTGGACAATTCGGCGCGTGCACTGTCGTCGTCTGCCGCGCGCACCACCAGATGCACCGCCTGACCCAACCGCGCGTGCGGCACCCCGAGCGCGACCGCCTCTGCCGCAAGTCCCGTCGCGAGCACTGCCTCCTCGATCTCCTGCGGGCTGATACGGTTGCCCGCGCTCTTGATCATCGCATCGCGCCGTCCGGCAAAATAAAGCAGCCCGGCAGCATCGCGCCGCACCCTGTCGCCTGACCACACCGCCATCCCGCCATAGGCCGAGGCGGCAGGCGCGGGCTTGAAACGCTCGGCGGTCCGCTCCGGGTCTTGCCAATAGCCCTGCGCGACCAGCGGCCCGCTATGAACCAGCTCGCCCTCTTCCCCGTCGGCAGCCATCTCGCCCGCATCATTCACCACCAGAATCTCTGCGAAAGGTATCGCCTTACCCATTGATGTCGGATGCGAATCTACCAGCGCGGGGTCAAGGAAAGTCGAGCGGAACGCCTCGGTCAGCCCATACATCGGGAACAGCCGCGCATCGGGAAACATTCCGCGCAGGGCCTTGACCAGATCCACCGTCAGCGCGCCGCCGCTATTGGTCAGCCGCCGCAAGGGCGCGCGCGCTTCGGCAGACCATTCGATCTCGGTGAGTTGCACCCACAGCGGCGGCACCGCAGCGAGCGTCGTCACGCCGTGCCGGGCACAGGCCTTGGCCACGTCCTTGGGAAAGAGGAAATCGAGCGGCACCACGCAGCCCCCCGCATACCAGGTCGAGAGGAGCTGGTTCTGCCCGTAATCGAAGGACAGCGGCAAGACCGCGAGTGTCACATCATCCGCCGCCATCCCCAGGTAGTCGGCCACGCTGACCGCACCGAGCCACAGATTGGCATGGCTGAGCATCACGCCCTTGGGCCGACCGGTGCTGCCCGAGGTGTAGAGGATCGCCGCCAGATCAGCGGGGTCGGCCCCGGACGGGCCAAGCTCGCGGCCCGCCTTCTGCGCCGCCGCCAGCGCTTCGACCTCGCCAAGCGCGCCGCAACCGGGGGGCAAATCGCCCGGCTCCAGCGAAGCCAGCCGCGAGCCTGTCCCGATCAGCAGCCTCGTGCCGCTATCAGCGAGAATATGCGCCACCTGCGCGCGCTTGAGCAGCGGATTGACCGGCACATGCACGAGGCCCGCCCGCGCCGCCGCCAGCGGCATCAGGCACGCAAGCTCGCCCTTGGCCGCCCAGCTTGCCACCCGCGCGCCTTTTGTCGGCACCATCTGCGCCAGCCACCCGGCGAGCTGGGCAACACGCCATCTTAACTGATTGTGGTTAAGCGTGCCCTCGCGCAAGCCCAGCGCCGGGCGTTCCCCGTGCCCTGCCGCCGCCGCTCTTTCGGCGAGGTGGTCCAGTGGACACGAAGCAGGAACAGGCGATGGCAGCATGAACGGGAGCAATCTTTCGAGTGATCGAAGCGCGGTATCACGATAGCGTTAACGTCTTGCAAGCCTTGACTGGTGCCGGTACGCCTACGCCCTTCGACCGGGCCGAATGGTTTGCGCTGCTCGCCGATACCGGGCTGACCCCGCTGATCGCGATGGCGAGCGATGCCGATAGCAGTGCCGCGCTGGCTCTGACCGAGGCGCGCGGACGGATCACGCCGCTCCGCAACTGGTACAGCTTCACGTGGCGCGAGCTCGCCCCGCCCGGCCCCGCAGGCGACCGCTTGCTCGAAGCGATGGCCCGGCAGTTGAAGCGCCGCGGCTATCGCGTAACGCTCGAACCCGTGCCGGGCGAGGATGGTTCAGCCGATCGGCTCGCGCGCGCCTTCCGCGCGGCAGGCTGGCAGGTGCGGATCGAACCTTGCGACATCAACCACATCCTGCCCGTGCAGGGACGCAGCTTTGACGCCTATTGGGAGTCCCGCCCCGGCGCCTTGCGCACCACGCTGCGGCGCAAGGGCAAGAAGGTCGCGGTTGAGGTGCTTACCCATTTCGATGCGGCGGCATGGGCCGATTACGAGGCGATCTATGCCGCGAGCTGGAAGCCGGCCGAGGATCAGCCCGCAATGCTGCGCGCCTTTGCCGCCGCCGAGGGCGCGGCGGGTCGTCTGCGGCTGGGGATCGCGCGCGCCGAGGGCGGGGCGATTGCTGCACAGTGCTGGACGGTCGAAAATGCCATCGCCTACATCCACAAGCTCGCCCATCTTGAGAGCCACAAGCACCTGTCAGCGGGGACCACGCTGACGGCTGCGCTGTTCCGGCATGTGATCGATAGCGACCATGTGGCGCTGGTTGACTTCGGCACCGGCGATCAGAGCTACAAGGCTGACTGGATGGAGGAGGTGCGACCGCGCTTCCGGATCGACTGTCTCGATCCCGCTCAGCCGCGCAGTTGGCCCGCGCTTGCCAAGCGGCGGCTGCACCAGGGCGACGCCCGGTGAGCGATGGGCACCTCCGCGCAATGCTTGCACCCGCGCGCGCGCATGGCTAAGGCCCGCCGCCACGGCGCAACAGCGACATTTGAGGGCCAATGACCACCTTGCCGCATTCGGAAGAGAATATCGCCAATGCTGCCTCGGACGCTGCGCTTGCACGCGAACTCAAGGGCTTGATCGCCGACGTGCTGGGGCTTGATCCGGCGCAGGCAGAAGCGTTTGGTCCGGACTCGGGGCTGTTCGGTCACTTGCCCGAACTGGATTCGATGGCGGTGGCGGGGCTGCTCACCGAAATGGAAGACCGGCTTGGCATCATTATCGAGGATGATGACGTCGAAGGGGAAATGCTGGAGACTTTTGGCGGGCTGTTGGCCTTCGCCAAAGCCAAGCTTGACCCGCGCTAGACCCCACCTAGACTGCCCTAAGACCCCCCTTATGGGTGCCCCTGCGGTGATTTTCACGTGGAACATTCCGGCTGAGGACGGCGGTTCGCCGGTCGAGGAGCTGCTGGTCGGGTTTGATCGCAGCCGGCCTGTGCGGGTGCTGGTCCTGCCCGCATGGTTTGACGAGGCCAACAAGCTGCGGCGCTTTACCCACGAGGTGATGCGGCGGCTCGACACGGCGGGGATTGATGCCCTGCTGCCCGATCTGCCGGGGTGCAACGAGAGCCTTGCAGCGCTGGAGTTACAGACACTTGCGGGCTGGCAAGCAGCGGCGGCAGCGGCAGGCGAGCAGATCGGCGCGACCCATGTGCTCGCGATCCGCGCGGGCGCGCTGCTCGCACCGGCGGGCTTGCCGGGCTGGCACTATGCCGCGCTGTCGGGCCCCAAACTGCTGCGCGCAATGATCCGCGCAGGCATGATCGCGGCAGGCGAGGCGGGAAAAGCCGAGACTTCCGAGGGACTTATGGAGCGTGGCCGAGCCGCAGGCGTAGTGCTTGGCGGGTGGGCAATCGGCCGAGACTTGCTTTGTGCGCTCGAAAGCGCCGAACCGACGCTTGCTCCCGGCCAGTCCGACATTGCGCAATCGGCGCTCGGCGGATCCGGGTTGT
This sequence comes from Erythrobacter sp., assembly GCA_046080005.1. GTDB lineage: Bacteria > Pseudomonadota > Alphaproteobacteria > Sphingomonadales > Sphingomonadaceae > Erythrobacter. The sequence goes on along the minus strand of JBJTTE010000055.1, from coordinate 5,883 downwards.
GGCTGCGGGCCGAGCCTGACGATGATGCAGCGCAGGTTGACCGGCTCGCCGCGCTGATCGTCCAAAGCCTTGCGGAATCAGCGGGATGAGCCGCCTCTCCCACACCTTCGCCTGCCGCAGCCTGACGCTGGCCGGCACGCTTGACACCGCCAAGGGCAGCAGCGGCTTGCTGATCGCCAGCGGCGGTAACGAGATCCGTTCGGGAGCCTTTGGCGGGCAGGCCGCGCTCGCCGCGCAGATCGCCGCAGCGGGCTTTCCAGTGTTCCGTTTCGACCGCCGCGGGATCGGGGACAGCGAAGGCGAGAACCGGAGTTTCCGTAGCTCTACCAGAGACATAGCTGCAGCGCTTGATGCCTTCAAGGCAATGGCACCGCAGGTCAGCCGGGTGGTCGCTTTGGGCAATTGCGATGCCGCATCGGCGCTGATGTTGGCGAGCGGCGCGGGGTGCGATGCGCTGGTGCTCTCCAACCCCTGGACCTTTGAGCAGGACGCGCAGGGCAATATCATCGACGCCACCACCCCGCCCCCGGCGGCACTCCGCGCGCGCTATCGCGACAAGCTCAGCAACCCCAAGGAAATCATGCGCTTGCTGGGCGGCGGCGTTGATCTCGGCAAGCTTGTGCGCGGGGTCATGGCGGCCATGCGCCCCCCGCCTCCGCCTTCCAGCCTCGCGCAGGAGATGGCCGCTGGCCTGTCCGGCTTCACTGGCGAGGTGCGCATCCTTTTGGCGACGGCGGACCGCACGGCCCAAGTGTTCGAAGCGGGGTGGGACAAGGGCGATTCGCGGGTCCGCCGCTGTGAGGGCGCGAGCCATGCCTATGTCGAGCCCGCGCACCGCGCCTGGCTTGAAGAACAACTGCTTGAAATACTTCGTGCTTAACGCTCGAACAGGCTGACGAGTTCGACATGGGTCGACCAGCGGAACTGGCCGACGGGGCGCAGTTTCGTGAGGGCGAACCCCGCCTGCGCCAAGACTGCCGCATCACGCGACCAGCTTGAGGGATTGCAGCTGACATAGACCACGCGTGCGAGGTTACTGCGGGCGATTTCAGCCACTTGCGCCCGCGCACCAGCGCGCGGCGGATCGAGCAGGACGGCCGCAAAGCGGTTCAATTCATCGGGCTGGAGCGGGCTGCGGAACAGATCGCGGTGGAGCGCGAGAACCCGCCCTCCGCTCCGCGCCCCGGCGGCCTTGCAGGCGAGATGCGCGGCCTGATCTGCTTCCACCGCCAGCACCTTGCGCCCCTCGGTCAGGCCGAACGCAAAGGTGCCAAGCCCGGCAAACAGATCCGCGATCGGCCCGGCCGCAGCCAGCCATGCCGCCGCATCAGCGACCATGCGCGCCTCAGCATCCTGGGTGGCCTGTAGGAAGGCTCCGGGCGGCAGGCCAACGGGCACGCCTGCCAGCGTCACTGTCAGCGGTTCGGGCTCCCAGATCGTTTCCGGCCCGTAGCCCTGATCGAAGGAAAGCCGCGCAAGCCCTTGTTCCCGGGCGAAATCAAGCGCTGCCTCGGTGGGGCCAAGCCCGTCGAGCGGGAAGTGCGAGAGGCTCGCCTCAACCCCCTGATCCGCCAGCGTCAGGTCAATCCCGACCATTGCCTTGGGGCCGTGCGCAGCAACGAAAGCGCGCAAGGATCGGATCAGCTTGGCCAGCGCAGGATGCAGAACCGGGCACTCGGCAAGGTCCACCACACGGTGTGCGCCGCCTTCACGATAGCCAAGCACCGCGCCCTTGGCAGTGCGCAGGCCATGCAGCCCGGCCCGGCGACGACTGTGCGGCGGCGAGAGGTGGACGGGGAGCCCTTCGGTCGGCTCGAGCCCCTGCCCGCGCGCGGCGTTGAGCACCCGGTCGCGCACGAAATCAGCAAGCACCGCGTCATCACCATGCTGCAACTGGCAGCCGCCACATGCGTTAAAATGGCGGCACGCTGGTGCGATATGGTGCGGCCCAGCGGTAATGGCGCCCGCCGCATCGACCAAATCGCCCGGCACCGCCCCCCGGACATGGCGTCCAGAGGCAGTTACCCCGTCGCCCTTGGCGGCGAGACGGATGATGGGTTCAGCAAGGCTCACAGGCAGGCCGCTAGCGCCTCGGAGACCTTCTCGGCAAGCTGCGATGGGGTAAAGGCCGGGCCTGCCCTGCGTGCCGCCTCGCCGTGGAGCCAGACAGCCTCGCAGGCGGCGGCGAAGGGATCGGCCCCGGTCGCCATCCGGCTCGCGGCGATCCCGGCAAGCACGTCGCCCGTCCCGGCCACAGACAGCCAGCTCGGAGCCGGGGACGCGAGCGCGAGGCGGCCATCAGGCGCGGCGACGCAGGTGTCAGGTCCCTTGGCGAGCACCACCATGCCGCTCACCTTGGCCAGCGCCAAGGCGCGCGCGCGCCGCCCCTCGGCAATCACGCCAAAGCTGCGGCACAGCACCTCAAGCTCGCCATCATGCGGGGTGGCAAGGACCGAACGGTCTTGCGGCACGGCTCCGGCCCCCAGCAGCATCAGCGCATCGGCATCGATGACCAGCGCAGCGGCCTGGCCCAGCGCCTCGGCCAGCATCGCCTGCGCCGCCGGATCGCGCCCAAGCCCTGGCCCGATCAAAAGAGCGGCAAGGCGCTTGTCACCGAGCGCTTCACCGAGCGGGGCGGTGTCGGTCACCACATCAGGCGGGGTGCGCGGATCGACTGCGCGTGACAGCAGCTTGACATAGCCTGCCCCCGCGCGCTGGGCCGCTGCAGCGGCGAGCAGACTTGCCCCCGGCATAGCACCACCAATAATGCCGACGAGGCCACGGCGATATTTGTGACTATCGGGTGCAGGCGCAGTCACGCGAGGACGCTCGATCAGCTGCGCGGCCCCCTCGCTTGGCGCTATCCCGATCGGCACAAGCCGCATCTGACCCATCAGCGCCCGGCCCGGCAGGCTCCAATGCGCGAATTTCCACGCCCCGAGCGCCAAGGTCAGATCATAGGCGGGCAAGCGATCATTGAGCACCGCCCCGCTATCGCTTGCGATCCCCGAGGGAACGTCGACCGCAATGCGGTAACGGTGCCGCGCGGCCAGATCGCGGAGCATCAGCGCGTGCTCGGGCACAAGGGCGCGTGTCAGGCCCGAGCCGAACAGGCAATCGACAAAGACATCGCCCCCCGCCCCGCCAGCCGAGCCAAGAGTGCCGCCCCAACGCCGCTTCGCCTCGCGCGCCGCATCAGTGGCAGGTTCCAACGGTGCGATGACTGCAACGGCATGACCCGCCTCGCGCAGGCGGCGCGCGATCACATAGCCATCGCCGCCATTATTGCCGGGGCCACACAGGACTGTGACAGAGCGGCCTGCCGCGACCCGCCGGATCCACTCCGCCGCCCCGCCTGCGGCGGTCTCCATCAGCTCCGAAACACTGGTCCCCGCGTCGAACAGCACCTGTTCGGCAGCGCGCATCTGGTCGGCAGTGAGGACCTGCGCAGAGCTCACCACGCCGACATCACTGAGCCGGGGCTGGCTGCGCTGCGGGATCGAGCAAAGAGCGCGGAATGCTGTAGCGGTCAGGGCCAATGGCAAAGGCGATCGCATCGCCCTCGCCCGGCTGCGGAAGCAATATGTCGGCGCCGTCGCCCGATACCATCGTACCGGTCGCCGGATCTCGGGTTAGCCGCCGGAAACCGCCATCGGGATGGTTGATCACCATGGCCGTGCCGTCTGCTGATCGCTCAAGCGTGCAGTTGGCAGCCAATACCGTCGCTTCGCCGATAGCGCAGGCCACCTTCTCGCCCACAGGCGCTTGACTGACCTCGCCTTCGCACCCCGCCAGCAGGGTGAGCCCCACCAGCGCGCTAGATATCCGCAAACACATGGGTCTCCGCCTTTGCTCCGGGATGGGTGATGGCGCCGTTTCGTGCCTTTCCCACGACCTGCTGATACCGCCAAAGCGCGCCGGACTGATAGGCATTCGTGCGCGGCTGCCACGATTCGAGACGGTTAGCGAGCACGTCTTCTGGAACTTCAAGCTCAATGGACCCGGCTTCTGCGTCGATGCTGATGATGTCGCCATCCTCGACCAGCGCGATCGGGCCGCAATCGGCGGCCTCGGGGCAGACATGGCCGATACAGAAACCGCGCGTCGCGCCCGAGAACCGTCCGTCGGTGATCAGCGCCACCTTCTCGCCCATGCCTTGGCCGTAGAGCGCGGCGGTGGTCGAGAGCATCTCGCGCATGCCAGGGCCGCCCTTGGGCCCTTCGTAGCGGATCACAATCACGCAGCCCTCGGCAATGTCGCGCTTTTCGACCGCGGCAAAGGCATCTTCCTCGCAATCGAACACGCGCGCCGGACCAGAGAACTGCAGCCGCGCCATCCCTGCGACCTTCACAATCGCGCCATCGGGGGCAAGCGAACCCTTGAGGCCGACCACGCCGCCCGTGGGGGTGATCGGGGTCTTCACATCGTAGAACACCTTCTGATCGGGGTTCCAGGTGATCTCCTCGAGGTTTTCGCCGATGGTCTTGCCGGTGACGGTGATCGGGTTGGGATCAATGAATCCGCCGTCGAGCAGCGTTTTCATCGCCATATAGACCCCGCCCGCCTCGTGCATATCCTTGGCGACATACTTGCCACCAGGCTTGAGGTCCGCGATGTAAGGCGTTGATTTGAATAGCTCGGCAACGTCGAACAGATCGAACTCGATCCCGCATTCATTGGCCATGGCGGGCAGGTGCAGCGCAGCGTTGGTCGAACCGCCGGTCGCTGCGACCACGCGCGCGGCGTTCATAAAGGCCTCGGGGGTGCAGATGTCGCGCGGGCGCAACTGACGGGCGACAAGCTCCATCACCTGCTTGCCCGCAGCGACCGCGATATCGTCACGCGAGCGGTAGGGCGCGGGTGCCATGTTGCTGTTCGGCAGGCTCAAACCAATCGCCTCGCCCACGCAGGCCATCGTGTTCGCAGTGAACTGGCCGCCACAGGCGCCGTGGCCGGGGCAGGCGACCTTTTCGAGCGCGATCAACTCGGTCAGCGGACAATTGCCGGCCGCAAACTGGCCTACGGCTTCGAACACATCGACCACGGTCACATCATTGCCGCGATGGGTGCCGGGCAGGATTGAGCCGCCATAGACGAAGATCGAAGGCACATTGAGCCGCAGCATCGCCATCATCATGCCGGGCAGGCTCTTGTCGCACCCCGCAAAGCCAACAAGTGCGTCATAACAATGGCCTCGCACCGATACTTCAATCGAATCCGCGATGATCTCGCGGCTGATGAGCGAGCTTTTCATGCCCTGATGGCCCATCGCGATCCCGTCGGTCACGGTGATGGTGTTGAACCGGCGCGGGGTGCCGCCGCCCGCGATCACGCCTTCGCGGCAGATATCCGCCTGTGCGTTCAGGGTGGTGTTGCAGGGGGCCGAGTCGTTGCCCGCACTGACCACGCCCACAAAAGGCGCAGCGATCTCCTCCTCGGTCATGCCCATCGCATAGTAATAGGAGCGGTGCGGCGCGCGCTCGGGGCCGACCGAGACGTGGCGGCTGGGGAGCTTCGACTTGTCAAACTTCTGCGACATAGGATTTCCCGATCAAGGCGGAGGGCGTAACGCCCCCTGCCTTCAGGCTAGCGCGGACGCAACCCTTTGTGCGATCCGGCTCAGCAGCGCGGCCCAACGCGTGTGATCGGCGGGCGTCTGCGCAAGGTCCTGCCGGATCTCGATCCCGAGATAGGCGCGCGCCTCGGCTTCGGCATGGCGGTTCATGGTGTAGTTGAGATCGCGCCCCGAATAGGGGAGATTGTCGCCCACCATCAGCCCCTCGGCCGCGAGCATCGGGATGGCGATGCGGGCGGCGCGGTCATCTTGATTGTAGAGCACCCCGACCTGCCACGGGCGCGCGGCCTCGGACGTGGCGAGGCGCG
>JBJTTE010000054.1:0-3863 GCA_046080005.1 Erythrobacter sp. | reverse complement strand
GCTGCGCGCGGGTGGCCGGGGTCCACATCATAATCTCCAGGTTGTCTGCAAAACCCCCGGAATCACAGCAACCTCAGCCGCTCAACCCCTTTCGAAACGGCCTCTAAGGCTTGCGCCGGAGCTTGAGCTGCCAGGGATGCTGGAAGCAAAGCTGTGCTTGCAAAACCAAGTTCAGGATGACGGGCCCCAAGAGTTTCGACCGCGATCACCATCCTCTTGAGCCGCGTGAGCGCCGCGCCCAGCCCTTCCCAGCTGAATTCCAGCTCGCTGCGGTAATGCGCCTGCAGGCACATCAGCCGGTAGGCGAGCGGGTGATAGCCCTTGTCGATCAGCCATTGCAGTCGCAGGAACTCGCCCGAGGATTTGCTCATCTTGCCCGAGCGCTCGACGAGAAAATTGTTGTGCATCCAGATACGCGCGCCCGAATTCCTCGGATCATCCAGCCCCATAGCGCAGCAATGCGCGTGGCGCGTTTCCATGAAGGCCTGGTTCTGGGCGATTTCGTTGGGGTGGTGGATTTCGCGGTGGTCGATCCCGCCAGTGTGGATGTCGAAGGGAAAGCCCAAGAGCGCCTCGCCCATCACTGAACATTCGAGGTGCCACCCCGGCGCGCCCCGGCCCCACGGCGAATCCCATTCCATCTGGCGGGTCTCGCCCGCGGGGGTCTTGCGCCAGATCGCGAAGTCTTGTGGATTGCGCTTGCCATCGACGCTTTCGATGCGGCCCTCACCGTCTTCGGTCACTGCGCGCGCGAGCCGCCCGTAGTCCGCCACGGTGGAAACGTCGAAATAGAGCCCGCTTTCCAGCTCGTAGCAGTGCTTGTCTGCAATCGACTTGCTCCAGTCGATCATCGCCGCGACATATTCGGTCGCGCGCGGGTGCTGCTTGGGCTGGATATTGAGCCGCTTGAGATCAGCCTCGAAATCATCCTGATAATAGGCCGCTATATCCCACGCGCTCTTGCCCTCGCGTGCGGCCATCTTCTCCATCTTGTCCTCGCCCTCGTCCGCGTCCGAGGTGAGGTGGCCGACATCGGTGATGTTGACGACATGGGTGAGCTTGTAGCCCTTCCACTCGAGCGTGCGCCCGAGCGTATCGGCAAACACATAGGCGCGCATATTGCCGATATGCTGGTAGTTATAGACCGTCGGCCCGCAGGTGTAGACGCGCGCCTCGCCAGCATGGACGGGCTCGAACACCTCGGTCTGGCGGGTGAGCGAGTTGAACAGTTTGAGGGGCGCGTCAGTCATGGGCGCGGTTTGCGGTGACGCGTGGCGCGGGTCAATCCCAGCCGATGAACTTGACCTGTTCGCCCAGCGGCACCCGCTCGCGCTCGAAGTTGTTCACCGGGGCATCGGGATCGCGGAAGCCGATCGCCATGCCGCAGAAGAACATGTAGCGCTCGTGATCAAGCCCGAGGAATTCCCGGATCACATTGGCGTAGAGCGCCATGTACTCCTGAAAGCAGCAATCGAGCCCCTCCTCGCGCAGCAGCAGCGCGACAGTCTGGAGCCACATGCCGGTGTCCGACCACTGGGCCTCCTTCATCAGCCGCGGGAAATAGACGAACATAACGGCGGGCGCATCAAAGCTCACGGCGTTCTTCGCCATCGCGGCCATCCGCCCCGCGCCATCATCACGGGCAATCCCCATCGCGCTGAACATGCCGGCAGAGACCGCGTTCAGCCGCTCCTTGTAAGCGTCTTCAGTGCCAGGCGCGGCCCAATCATATTCGGCGGCGTGCGGCGGGGTGGTGGTGAGCTTGGCCTGCAGATCCTTGAGCGGCTGGCCGGTAAGGATGCTCGCCTCCCACGGCTGGTAATTGCACCCCGAGGCCGCCCAGCGCGCCTTGTCCATGACGCGGGTGATGGTGGCGAGATCGACCGGCTTGTCGAGAAAAGCGCGGATCGAGCGGCGAGTGGTGACGGCTTCGGTTACGTTCATTCGGGTTCCTTGGGCATTAGTGAGCCAATATCGCGACGACCATGAAGGTAGCGCAGGATCGTCACGCCTTCTTCGCTCATTTCAAACAGGATGAGATAGGAGCCAAAGCGGGCCGACCTCACCGCGCTCCCCCACTCGGGGCGTAGGCGATAAAGCGTCGGCTGCCCGGCAATTTGCACCGTTCGGTCAAGCAGTTCGGCGACGAAGCTTTCAGCGCGTTCGGGATTGTCGCGGGCGATCGTCTCGCCGATATCGAACAAGTCGACCTGCGCATCCGGGGTAAAGGCAAAATTCACGCGTCGCGCCGGGCCAGTTCTTCCGCCGCGACCTTGGCCACGTGCTCTCGCACCTGCGCGAACACCTCGTCGGCAGGGATGCGTCCGCCTGCGCGCGATGTGTCGAGCATGGCACGCACGGCGGCATTGTCGCGGTCAGCCCGCTCCTGCTCGTCGCTCCAATCGCGCAACGCCTCGCGCACCACTTCGCTGGTGGTGGCGTATTCACCGCGCTCCACCGCAGCGCGCAATTTGGCAGCCATTTCGGCGGGCATGGTGACGGTGATGCGCTCGAGTTTGCTCATGCGTATGCAGATATCATACTTTGTGTGATTGGGGCAAACTTCCGCTTAGACTTCGCTCAAACGGAATAGCTTTCTTCACCTTCGCGGCGATAGTCTTCGAGCGAGCGGCCCTCTGCTGGTCCAATATAGGGTTGTGCCGGAGGACTTTTGGCAGCGCAACGAGGCACTGCTTTCGGCCTGTCGGAACGGAGAACATTGAACATGCCCAACGTATTGCGCCGCAGATGCCACACCTGCTCCCTATCAACATACTTGCTATTGAGAACCGCCAGAACTGTGATCGGAGACTGCTCGACCTGACCTGCAAGCACCCTTGATATGCTCAGGTCCACGAACCAAGGCCAGGTGATGATAATGGAGCCCTCGATTTCAGGCATCACTGTCGGAACCTGTCGGATAGGTCGAGCTAGCACTTTCGCGTCGTAGCAATCTTGCTCACGAGCTAGCGCAGGAGTCGAGACGACGACAACGATTGCGATTGCCGCAAGGATCGCTGCGGAAAGCTTCAACGGCCCCGCCCCTTACCGCCCTTCTCATCCTCAAACAGCTCCGCCAGCTGCTCCATGATTGTGCCGCCCAATTGTTCCACATCCATGATCGTCACCGCGCGGCGATAGTAGCGCGTGACATCGTGGCCGATGCCGATCGCGACCAGCTGGACGGGTGACACTTTCTCGATCCACTCGATCACAGAGCGCAGGTGCGCTTCCAGATAGCCCGCCGAGTTCACCGACAGGGTCGAATCGTCCACCGGCGCGCCGTCGCTGATCACCATCAGGATACGGCGTTCCTCGGGGCGATAGAGCAGGCGGGAGTGCGCCCAGACCAGCGCCTCCCCGTCAATGTTCTCCTTGAGCAACCCTTCGCGCATCATCAGCCCGAGATTGCGGCGCGCGCGGCGCCAGGGTTCGTCGGCCTGCTTGTAGATGATGTGGCGCAGGTCGTTGAGGCGCCCGGGGTTCTGCGGCTTGCCATCGGCGAGCCATGCCTCGCGGCTCTGCCCGCCCTTCCACGCGCGGGTGGTGAAGCCGAGGATCTCGGTCTTGACCCCGCAGCGTTCGAGCGTGCGCGCCAGAATGTCGGCGCTGATCGCAGCGATGCTGATCGGCCGCCCGCGCATCGAGCCCGAATTGTCGATCAGCAGGGTGACAATCGTGTCCTTGAACTCGACATCGCGCTCGACCTTGTAGGACAGCGCCGTGCCGGGTGAGATGATCACGCGGGCCAGCCGTGCGGCATCCAGAACGCCTTCTTCCTGATCGAAGTCCCAGCTGCGGTTCTGCTGCGCCATCAACCGCCGCTGCAAGCGGTTGGCGAGGCGCGTCACCACACCCTGAAG
>JBJTTE010000053.1:0-5304 GCA_046080005.1 Erythrobacter sp. | reverse complement strand
AGAAGAAGGCCTTGGGCAGCTCCGGCGTCGGGGTCGCGATTTCGGGGGCTGGATTCATCGTGCAGCCCGCAAGCACCAGCGCCAGGAGTGCTGGTGCGATTGGTGAAAGGCCGCGCATGGCGTCAGCCCTCCTGCTTGGCGGGAGCGCCAGCCTTGGCGGGGATGAAGGCGTCAATTTGCTGGCCGACGCGGAAGGCATCGGAGGGCGGCAGGGCGTAGATCAGCTGGAGCACCCGCACATCGACCCGCTCGGCGGCGCTATTGGTCAGTGAGCGCTTGGGCACCACCAGGGGCTCTGCGCGCACGAAGGTGGCGTTGACGTGCAATTCGGCTGCCCCGCGCGGGGAGATCACCGCCGGTTGGCCGAGCGCGACGCGGGCCACCTCGTTCTCGTCGATATCGACGCGCACGTGGAGCGGATTGGTCTCGCCCATTTGAATGAAGGCCTGACTGTTGCCGCCGCCTTGCGTCGCCACGAATTCGCCCGCGCGGATGTTGACCGCGAGGATTTCGCCCGCAATCGGCGCGCGGATCACCAGCCGTTCGATCTCCGTGCGCGAGGCTCCAGCGGCGGCCCCCGCCGATTCGAGACGTGCGCGGGCGATCCGAAGTCGGCTGGTTGCCGCTGCCTCCTCGCCCTCGGCGCGGATCACCTCTGACCGGCTCACCGCAGCAGGGTCGGCCAGGTTGCGGTAGAGCGCGAGCTGCTCGCGGGCTGTTTTCTGCGCGGCAACAGCTTCCTCAATCGAGGCGCGGGCCTCGGCGATGGCAGCATTCGCCTCATTCAACTGGGCTCGAGCGGCGCGGGCATCAACCGTGAACAGCACATCGCCCTTGGCGACACGGTCGCCCGGACGCACACGGACATCCGTGACGAGGCCCGATAGCGCGGAGCCAATGTCGATCACTTCACTTGCGGGTTCGACAATCCCTGACCCTGCGACGCGGGGTTGGTCCGCCAGCTTGCCGACCGCCTTGGGGGGCTGTTCGGTAGGCTGCGCGGTCGATCGATCGGGCAGGCCGAAAAAGATCATCCAGGCGGCAATAACAAGGCCAATCAGCGCGGCGATCGGCAGGATCTGGCGGGAAAAGCTTAGATTGCGGAACATGGCGTCCTCGGCGAGTTCAATGGGGAGAGGGAGAGGCAAAGCGGTTGGGGATCAGTGGTCATCTGGCATCTCCGTCCCGTCATGGGTGATGCGGCCGTCTTCAAGCACGATGATCCGGTCGGCGAGATCAAAGATGCGGTTGTCATGGGTCACGATGATGCAGGCGCGGTCAGGGGCGACCGCAACTTCGCGCAGCAGGTCCATCACGCGGCGGCCCGAGCGCGCGTCCAAGGCGGCGGTTGGCTCGTCGCAGACCACCAGGCGCGGCTCGTGCACCAGCGCGCGGGCAATCGCGACACGCTGCTGCTGGCCGCCGGAAAGCTGGCGGGGCAGCTTGTCAGCCTGGTTGCCGATGTTGAGCTTTTCGAGCAGCACCTTGGCCCGCTCGCGCGCTTCCTTGATCGGCACGCCCTGCGCGATCAGCGGCACCGCGGCGTTGGCGGCGGCATCGATCGAGGGGATGAGGTTGTACTGCTGGAAGATGAAGCCGATGTTCTTCAGGCGGAAATTGACCAGCTCGGTATCGGTCAGCTTGTAGATGTCGGTGCCGAACACCTTCACGTCGCCCTCGGTTGGGTAGAGGATGCCGCACATGATCGAGATCAGCGTCGTCTTGCCCGATCCACTCTCGCCCACGACATAGGTAAGCTCGCCCGACTGGATGTCGGTGTCGATCCCGCGGAGCACACGGATGGTAGTCTGCCCGGCCTCGAAATCGCGGACGATCCCGCGCGCGCAGATCGCCGCTACGGGGTCGCAGCCACCGATCGCTCTGGTGTCCATGATCCGCGCCTCGCTCACCGGAACACCGCCGCTGGTTCGGTCCGGAGCACGCTGCGGATCGCGATGAAGCCGGTGATTGTGAGGATCACGACTACGGCTGCAAGGCTGATCAACGGGATCTGCCAGGGAATGTAGAAGCCCTTGAAGAAGGGGTTGGCACCAAAGCTTCTGATAAAGGCCACTGTTCCGACCACCCCCAGCGCATAGCCAACCAGGCCGACAAGCCCCGCCTGCACACCGACCATCTGCACGATCCGCGAGTTGGTCACTCCGATCGCCTTCAGGGCTCCAAATTGCTTGATATTGTCGCGTAGGAACAGGCTGAAGGTCAGACCCACAATCGCCACACCGACGACAAAGCCGAGGAATACGGTAATGCCGAAGTTGGTAGGGATGCCGGTGTTCTCGATGATAAAGTTGACGCCTGCACGCGCGAATTCTCGCCGGGTTTCGGCCTTAAGTCCGGTTTCGGCCTCGATCCTTGCAGCAACACCTTCAGGGGTTTGGCCTGGAGCCACGCCGACTAGCACGAAAGACAGCCGGTTGCGGGTTCCGGGCACGAAATTGAGTGCGCTTGAATAGCGAGTGTAAAGCACCACGGTGCTGGTGAAGCTCGGGATTGAATCGGTAATCCCGCGGATCACGGCACGCTGATCATTAAGCTCAAGCCGCTTGCCCATCGCTTCCTCGGCGCTGGGAAACAGCCGCGTGGTGCCGACACCGTCGATCACCACTGTGTCAGGAGCGAACAGCACCGTTTTGTCGGCGATGGCCATGCGCTTGGGCAGGCCGATCAGCGCCGCATCATCGACCCCGATCACGGCGACGCCTTCGAGATCGCCTTGAGAGGTGCGGACATTGGCTTGCGCGCGCAAATGCGGGACAGCCCACTCGACCCCTTGGACCGAGCGGACTTTGTCGAGCGCGGTGCCCGGCATTGCGTAGCTAACATCGGTGGTGCGGCTTACCGGGTCCATCACCCATACGTCAGCCTCCGGCGCATTGTAGACACCGCTAGCCCCGCGCTCGACCAGATTCACGAAGATCGTCATCTGCTGGGTGATGAGCAGCGTGGAAAAGGCAATCCCGAACAGCAGTCCATAGAACTTCTGGGCGTCTCCAGTGAGCATCCTGATGGCGATCCAGAGCACGTCGGCGGAACCTTTGCACAAGGTGAGGGTTGCAATCGTGAGCTTTGCGGCTCATTATTGAACGGTATCGTTTAATTGAACGGAGCCGTTCATTTTGTCAACCGGCCAGATATCGGTTTCCGAAAAAAACTTGTCTTCGCGCAGGGCAGGTCGGCCCCTTGACGCGGGCAAGCGCGCGGCCATTGTCGAAGCGGCGGCCGAACATTTTTTCAGATACGGCTACGCCGCGACAGCAATCGAGCAGGTCGCCGCTGATGCGAAGGTCTCGAAGGTCACGATCTACAACCAGTTTGGCGACAAACGTGCCCTGTTTGCCGCGGCGGTCGAATATGAATGCGAAAAGATGCGCGGGCATTTCTCGCTCGATGGGGCGCAGCAGGGTAGCATTCGAGAGCGATTGATCGCGATTGGCGATGCGATCATTGCGTTCTTGCTCCGTCCAGAGCTCATGCAATTCGACCACCGCATTGCTGCTGAAACAGTCAATGATCCGGCTATCGGCGCAGCCTTCCTCGAGGCCGGGCCTCGCCGCATGAAGCAGGGTTTTTCTATCTGGTTGCAACACGCTGTCTGTGCAGGTGAGCTTGCGATCGAAGACCCGATGCTGGCGGCGGAACAATTTGTGTCGATGTGCAAAGGCATGAGCGACCTTGAATGCCGCTTCGGGGCTGAGCTTAGCGCGGCGCAGCGCGACCGCCGGATTGCCGGCGCAGTTGACGTCTTTCTGGCTGCCTATGGCTCGGTCAGATAGATCTGCTTACTTCGCCCAATTGTCGTTTGCGGCGTGTAACCCTCGGTGGATTTGACATAATTCGAGTCGCGGCCAAATGGGGCTGGCCGCGAGGGGGGGGAATGCGCAAGACCTTGCTCATTGGCACTATTGCGGCTTTGTCCGTTCCTGCTGTTGTTTCCGCACAGGCGGAAGTTCTTCAGTCTGGCTTAAACGACCGCACATCGAAGCTTCCTAATGCGGCGGTTGAGCGCGATGCGGAAGGCCGGGTGAAGGCTGGGTATTACCGCCTTGCCATAGTGGATTCGGGGTCGGGCAATGCCGCGACTTGCCCTCGAGCCACTTTCAACCACAAGCCGAGGGAAGCCCGTGACGCTTGGCGTAGTACTGGCGGCAAGATCGCATCGAACATCTTCGACCGCAATGTCAGCTGGACGCTGACCGCAACCTATCAAGTTGCCACGCCCGTCCCGGGCCAACCGATATCCTCGACATTCCGCCTTGCGCGGATTGAAAACGCGGAAAAGGTCTCATGCGAGGTCGTCATCGGCGACAAGGGCGGAGTCGGGCACAGGGGTTTTCTCATCCCGATCAACCGCAACCTCAACAATTTCGGTGCGGAGATTCCAGTCACGTTCGAGATCAACTATTCCAGCCGGGCCAATAAGGAGCGGATCAGTCAGTTGTGGAACCTCGGGTCCTATCTTACGTCACTCGTGGTTCCCGGTGCGGTGAGCGTGCTTGAGCAAGCGGCTCCTGCAGCAGAGCAGCAGATCGATAAGCTGCTCGACGAGTCCAATGCTGCCACGGTTTCCGTCATGCTTAGTTCGCTCTCGGATGGCGCGCAGGCCTATTATGTGGATCTGGGCTTCTTTCACGAGAAGGAGCAAGATGGGCAGGCCGGCAACCACGGTCTGATCCTCAAGCTCGAATACGTCGCCTCGGTTTTTCTCAATGAGCAGTTTTTGCGGCCAATCACCCGCAGCGGCCTGGAAATTCTCAACACCAACGTCCGCACGGCTCAGGGTGACCTGCCAATCCGCAGCCTGATCGGCACCGACATCTATGGCACGCTGCTGAGCACCGACAACATCGAGATCTACTCGACGCTCGGCAAGACCGCGCTTGAGGGTCTGGTCAAGGCGGGTCTATCGGAGATCGATGCGACAGTCTTCATCGCCGAGATCGCCCGCGCCAATCCCAACTTCGGGCAGAGGCTGTGGGAGTTAACATTCCTCTCCGATCGCAATTACCTACTTGAGGCGGTTAACAAGAGAATACCCAATCAGCCACCGTTGGCTTAGAAGCCGTTTCGAAAGGGGTTGAGCGGCTGAGGTTGCTGTGATTCCGGGGGTTTTGCAGACAACCCGGAGATTATGATGTGGACCCTGGCCACCCGCGCGCAGCATCCGCGGGTTTCGAAGCGTTACCAGACGGATTTGAGCGATGCCGAGTGGTCGCTGATCGCGGCATTCCTGCCCCAAGCGCGCGCGACGGGACGACGGCGACAATGGCCGATGCGCGAGGTGGT
>JBJTTE010000052.1:0-17424 GCA_046080005.1 Erythrobacter sp. | reverse complement strand
AGCACTTCGAGCGGCAGGAACTGGCTCCACGCCGGGATGATCCTCAGGCGTTCGATCGCGTCGTTATTGTCGCTTGGCCAGACGCGATGGACGCGCGAGAGCACGCCGTAATCGATCCGGCCCCCGCCGGCCGAACAGCTTTCGATCTCGACCTTGGGGTGCGCGGCGCGCAGGCGGTCAAGCAGGACGTAGAATCCGAGCGTCTGGACCATTCGCTTGCCGTCGGCGGGGAATAGGTCGCGATTGTGATCCCACTTGAGGTAAACGATGGGGTGTGCGCCAAGTAGCGCGTCAAGGCGCTCAAACAGGTAATCGCGCACCTCGGCGCGTGTCAGGTCGAGCGCGAGCTGTCCGCGCATCGTTGGACGTTCGCGGCCTTCGAGATGGAGGCACCAGTCCGGGTGCGCGCGGTATAGGTCGCTATCGGGCGAGACCATCTCGGGCTCGACCCACAGGCCGAAATCCATCCCGAGTTCGTGGATGCGCGCGATCAGCGGCGCAAGGCCGTTCGGGAACACGTCAGGCGAGACAAACCAGTCGCCAAGGCTGGTCTGGTCGTTCCGCCGCCCGCCGAACCAGCCATCATCGAGCACAAAGCGCTCGATCCCGAGGCTGGCGGCGCTTTCGGCCAGTGCAATCAGACCGGCCTCGGACAGATCGAAGGCCAGCGCTTCCCACGAATTGAGGTGGACCTTGCGCAGCCCCCAATCCTTGCGTCCGGGCAGCACAGTCTTGCGCAGCTGGTTGTGGAACGCCTGGGCCAAGGCAGAGCGGTCACTCGCGAACGCCAGCACTGCTTGGGGCGTTGCGAAAGATTCGCCCGGCTTCAGCACCACTTCGCCCGCACCCCATGCCGGTCCCATGAGCAGCATCGCCCGCCCGTCGCCTGCGCCTTGCGCATCGGGCTGAAGTGTCAGCCAATGGTCACCGCTCCAGCCAAGATGAGCGCCGAGCACTTCTCCTTGCTCTTTGGCGGCACCCGCATGCAGCAGCAGCCAGTTCGCACCGCTGAACCCGGGCTTGCCGGTGGCGCTCTCCCGCGAAACGCCGTCCGGCGCGATGGCACGGTGGTGTTCCTGCATTTCGCCTGCCCACCGACCGGAATAGCGGGTCAGCTCGGTGAACCGCGCCGGGACGGGCAGGGCAAGCGCGGCGAGGCGTTCCACCTCGATTGGCGCATCGCTGCTGTTGGTGAGCATGAGACCGACTGTTACGACATCGCCCGCACCGATCACCCAGCGCACGCCGACCTCGATCCCGCAGGCCATGTCCTGAAACATGAACTGCACTGCCCGCGATCCCGTGGCCCAACGTTGCAGGCGGCAATCGGTCTCAATCCGCGCGCTGCCGCGTCGTAGATCCAACGACGGCGTTCCGCTCCATCCTGCCTTGCGCTCGGCAAGGATGCCGGGGCGGGGCGGCACATCGGGCTGGCTCTCGTGCCGCCCGCGCGCTGATGCGGTAATAAGGTTGGCGAGGTCTTCGGTCTCGGGCAGATGCGCTCCGAGATAGATAAGATCCGCCGCGCCGCCCGGTTCGAGCGCGAACACCAGCGTCACCGCCGCGCCGTCCAGCCTGACGAATTCCACGCGAACCCCTCTCCCGTTTCCCGCGCCGGTGATGATCCGCACGCGCGGGCTTGTCCGCCGCCCGCCATTGCGCTGTAACCGCGCCGAGCGAGAGGGGAAAGCGAGAGAATGTCCGAAGCCAGCCTGATCCAGATCGTCGTGTGCCTGGGGCTGACCGCCGGGATCGGCCTCGTCACATGGCTGACAATCCGCCGAGAGAAGCATGATGGATCGGAAAAGGACGTCTACCTCGCGGGCAATTCGCTCTCGTGGTTGTTCGTCGCCGGAGCGATCACGCTCACCAACCTCTCGACCGATCAGCTGGTGGGGATGAACGGCAACCAGATGTTGTTGCTCGCATGGTGGGAGATCAGCGGCTTCATTGGTCTCCTCATCCTCGCCTTCGTGTTTGTGCCGATCTATTACCGTGCGCGGGTGACGACGGTGACCGAGCTGCTTGAGCAGCGTTATGGCGGAGGCGGTATTCGCACACTGGTTTCGGCGCTGTTCCTCTTCGGGATGATGCTGATCTACCTTCCTGCCGGGCTCTATTCGGGGGCGCTGTTCCTGCAGACGGCGGGGATCGAGCTGCCGCTGCTGGTGCTGGCAGGCTTCCTCGGGCTGGTCGCGGCGGGCTATACCATGGCGGGCGGTCTGCGCGCGGTGGCGGTGATGGAGACCTATTCCGGCGTGGGCGTGCTGGCGATTGCGGTGCTGATCGTGGTGCTGGCGCTCAATGCGGTTGATTGGGATATCGCGCGCGGCGTCCCGCCCGAGCGCTTGACGATGGTGGGTGCGGCAGATTCGCCGATCCCCTTCCACACGCTGTTCACCGGCATGATCTTCATCCAGATCTATTACTGGTCGACCAACCAGCCGATCACCCAGAAGGCGATGGCTGCGCCCAGTGTGCGGGAGGCGCAGAAGGGCGTGCTGGCGGCAGCGGTGATCCGTATCCTGATTATCCCGGCGATTGTGGTGATCCCCGGCGTGGTCGCCCACCAGCTGTTCGGCGATATTGACGATGCGGCCTATGGCCGGCTGGTCGGTGCGGTGCTCCCGCCATGGCTGTCCGGCGTGTTCGCGGCTGCCATCGCCGCAGCGGTGATCGCCCACACCGCCGCCGTGATGAACGCCGCGGTCGGGCTTTATGCGGTCGACTTCCACGAGAAGTTCGTCGGCAAGGTCGAGAGCCACTGGCGCCTGTCGAGCATCGTCACGCTGCTTTTGACGATCACCTCAATCGCGCTGGTGCCGATCTTTGCCAGCGCGAAGAGCATCATCAACCTGCTCCAGCAATTGAACGGCCTCTCCTCGATGCCGATCCTGTCGGCCTTCATCGTCGGGCTGCTGTTTACCGGGGTCGAGTCCCGCGCGGCGATTGTCGGTGTGCTGTGGGGCTTTGCGCTTTACGCCGTTTTCAGCTTTGTCGCCGAGCCTGCGGGCATGATCGGGTTCCACTATATCGACTTCATGGTGGTGACGCTGGTGACGAGCGTGATCGCGGCGCTCGCGTTCAACCGCCTGGTGCTGGGCGGACGCGCCGAGTTTGCGCCGCGCAAGGTGTTCGCGCAGCTTGCTGACAGGCCCGAAGAGCGGGTTTTCAAGTGACGCCTGATCTCGCCCGCCCGCACCGGCGCTTCAATCCTCTGACCGCGAGCTGGGTGCAGGTCTCGCCGCAGCGCATGGGGCGACCGTGGCAGGGCGAGGTGAGCGATCCCGCCCCGCCGCCGCCGTCCTATGATCCGGGCTGCTATCTGTGCCCCGGCAATGCCCGGGTCGGGGGCGAGACAAACCCGGCCTATGACGGCGTCTACGTGTTCGACAATGATTTCCCTGCGCTGGCTGATGGCGCTGTCGCGGACGCGGGCGGCGATCCGCTGTTCCACGCTGAAGCGGCATCGGGCGTGTGCCGGGTGATCTGCTTCTCGCCCGATCACGGCAAATCGCTCCCACTGCTCTCGCAGGCGCAGCTGCGCGCGGTGGTCGATTGCTGGGCTGAGCAGACCGCCGAGCTTGGCGCGCGCTTCGCCAATGTGCAGGTGTTCGAGAACAAGGGTGCGATGATGGGTTGCTCCAACCCCCACCCCCACGGGCAGGTCTGGGCGACAGCCCATATGCCGCAGGAAGTGGCCACCGAGGATCAATACCAGCGTGCTTACCTGGCCGAGCATGGCCGACCAATGCTGCTCGATGTGGCCGACCGCGAAGCTGCGGGCGAGCGTGTGGTCGAGATCAACCCAGACTGGCTCGCCATCCTCCCCTTTTGGGCCGCATGGCCGTTCGAGACACTGTTGCTGCCACGCTTTGCCGCGCAGCGCTTGCCGCAGCTGACGAGCGGTCAGCGCGATAGCCTCGCCAGCATCCTCAAGGCGCTCACCACCCGCTATGATAACCTGTTCCACACCAGCTTTCCCTATTCGATGGGCTGGCACGGCGCGCCGTTCACGGCGGGCGCGGCTGAGCACTGGCAACTTCACGCGCATTTTTATCCGCCGCTGCTGCGCTCTTCCAGCGTGCGCAAGTTCATGGTCGGCTACGAGATGCTGGCCGAGCCGCAGCGCGATCTCACGCCCGAGCGCGCCGCTGAGATGTTGCGCTCGGTAAGCGGCATGGTGCATTACGCGGGCTGAAAGGGGCACGGGCTGAGTATGGACCGCCGCAAGAAACTGATCGCCCGCGCCCGGCAGGGCTTCAAGCTCGCCTATGGGGTCGAGCCGACAGGCCTTGTTGCCGCGCCAGGACGGGTCAATCTCATCGGTGAGCATGTCGACTATAATGACGGCTTCGTCTTGCCTTGCGCGATCGACCGCGAGACCATCGTTGCCTATGGGCCGCCGCCCAAGGATGCCACAGAGCCGCAGTTCGAGGCTGTGGCGCTTGATCTGGGCGACATGGCCACCGCGCGTGACGTGTTCGATCTGTCTGGTCAGCCCCCGCGCGGCGAGAACAACTGGCAGAACCATGTGCGCGGGGTGGTGGACGCGCTAGACCGTTACGGGCATCAGACGCAGCCAATGCGAATTGCGGTCGCGGGCGATGTGCCGATGGGCGCGGGACTCTCGTCATCGGCGGCCTTCGGTGTCGCCATAGCGCTCGCCTGCTCGGAATATTCAGGACTTGCGCTGACGGCCGAGAGGCTCGCGAAGGTAGCGCAGACCGCCGAGAACGATTTTGTTGGCTGCGCGTGCGGGATCATGGATCAGATGGCGTCGGCAGCGAGCGTAGCGGGCCATGCGCTGTTGCTCGATTGCCGCAGCTTGCAGCACATGCCGATCCCGATCCATCCAAGCCTGGCGATCACCATCATCGACACCGGGCTGCGCCGCAACCTGACCCAGAGCGCTTTCAACGAGCGTCGCGACGAATGTGCGACCGTGGCGATCAGGCTCGGTGTGAGAGCCCTGCGCGATTGCGATTGGGATCGGCTGATGGCGGCCAAAGAGGAGCTTAGTCCCACTCTGCTTGCCCGTGCGCGCCACGTGGTCGGTGAAATCGAGCGGGTCGAGCCGGTGGCGGTGGCACTGACCGAAGGGAATACTGCGGTGCTTGCCGAAGTCATGCGCGAGGCGCACCTCTCTCTTTCCGAGGACTTTGAAGTATCGCTGCCCGTGATCGATGAGCTCGCGGCGCTGGTCAGCGACCAGCTTGGCAACGCGGGCGGGGTGCGCTTGACGGGGGCCGGGTTCGGCGGGTGTCTAGTCGCGGTGAGCGCGCAGGATGCCATCTCCGCGATTGACGATGCTATCGCGCGTTACAACAAGACTGCCGATCTCCCGGCCCGCGCCGAGCAGTTTGTGCCGGTCGGCGGGGCCGCGCCGATCACTCTGGGTTGAGCAAACACATACGCGCTGTGCCTTGCGAGATGTGCTAGCATTCCTGATGCGCCCGGCGACGATTTACAGATATAAAAATGTCTTTATATGGACTCTGGTCACATGATGATCGAGGACATCTTCAGGGCGCTGGGCGATCCGACCCGGCTGCGTATCGCCCGCTTGCTCGGCGCGATGGAACTGGCCGTGGGCGAGCTGGCCCAGGTGCTCGGGCAAAGCCAACCGCGTGTCTCGCGCCATGTCGGAATCCTGTGCGATGCCGGGCTGGCCGAACGCCGCCGCGAAGGGAGCTGGGTGTTTCTGCGCCAAAGCGAAACGAGCGGACCCGTGGTCGAAGCCGTGCAGCAGCTGCTCGCGCTCGCCGAGACGGATGAGCCGGCCTTCGCCGCCCTGTGCGAGGCAGACCGCCGCAAGCTCGCCGCGATCCGCGAATCGCGTGAGGCGGCGGCGGAAACCTATTTTGCGCGCCACGCCAGCGAGTGGGATGAACTGCGCGCGCTCCACAGCGCCGACGCCGAGGTCGAAGGTCACCTCGTCGAGGCTTTGGGCGATGCCCCGCTCGGCCACCTGCTCGATATCGGCACCGGCACGGGCCGGATTGCCGAGCTGTTCGCGCCCCATGCCGAGCATATCGTAGCGCTCGACAAGAACCTTGAGATGCTGCGCGTCGCCCGCGCCAAGCTCCAGCACCTTCCCACCGCAAGGATCGAGTTGGTGCAGGGCGATTTTGCCGATCTGCCGCTCGCCGATGCGAGCTTCGATACGGTGGTCCTGCATCAGGTGCTGCACTTTGCGCCCAATCCTGCCCCGGCGCTGGCTGAAGCCGCGCGGGTCCTGCGCGGGGGCGGGCGGATCGCGATCGTCGATTTCGCGAGCCATAATCACGAGACCCTGCGCATCCGCCACCAGCATGTTCGGCTTGGCTTTTCCGATCGACAGATGGCTGATCTGCTGCGGGCGGCCGGGTTCACGGCTCCGGCGACGCCGGTCGCGCTCGAAGGCGGCGCGCTGGTGGTCAAGATCTGGATCGCCAAGCGCCGCGCCGCCGCTGCCACACCTAAGACACCCGCTCTGGAAACCACCGCATGACCCCGACCCTCGATCAGCTCCACGAGTTCCGCACCGCGACCGACACCCCGCTGTTTTCGGGCTTGCCGGGCGATGTTGCGGTGAGCTTTGAGTTCTTCCCGCCCAAGAGCGCCAAGATGGAAGAGCAGCTGTGGGATGCGGTGACGCAATTGCAGCCGCTTGACCCCAGTTTCGTGTCGGTGACCTATGGAGCGGGCGGATCAACCCGCGAACGCACGCATGCCACGGTCGCGCGGATCATCGCCGAGGCAGGGCTTCCGGCGGCTGCGCACCTTACCTGCGTTGCCGCATCGAAGGCCGAAATCCGCGAAGTGGCCGAGCAATATTGGGAAGCCGGCGTGCGGCATATTGTTGCGCTGCGCGGCGATGCGGGCGAGCCCGGCGCGCCTTTCACCCCGCACCCCGAAGGCTATGCCAGCGCGGCGGAACTGGTGAGCGGCCTTAAAGAGATCGCCGATTTTGAGATCAGCGTTGCCGCCTATCCGGAAACCCACCCCGATGCGCGCTCGTCGCAGGACGATATCGACAACCTCAAGCGCAAGCTCGATGCCGGGGCCAGCCGGGCGATCAGCCAGTTCTTCTTCTCGGCCGACACCTTCTTCCGCTTCCGCGACAACTGCGCGGCGGCGGGCATTGATACGCCGGTGCTGCCGGGAATCCTGCCGGTGACCAATGTCGCGCAGGCGCGCAAGTTCGCAGGTGCCTGCGGGGCGGCGATCCCGGCATGGATGGACGGGCTGTTCGAGGGGCTGGATGAAAAACCCGCCGCGCGTCAGCTGGTCGCGGCGACGGTCGCCGCCGAGCTGTGCCGCAGGCTCTATGCAGGCGGGGTGCGCGATTTGCACTTCTACACCTTGAACCGCCCAGAGCTGGCCTACGCGATCTGTCACATGCTCGGCAAGCGGCCCCGCGACGCCGAAAAACCTGCGGAGCAGGCCGCATGAGCGCGCGCCAGCAGTTGATCGCCGCTGCCAAGGAACGCGTCCTGATCTTTGACGGCGCCTTCGGCACGCAGATCCAGAACCGCAAGCTGACCGAGGCAGACTATGCCGGAAGCCTCGGTCTGCCCGCCGACCAGAAGGGCAATAATGACATCCTCGCGCTCACCCGCCCGGATGTGATCGCCGACATCACCCGCGCCTATTTCGATGCGGGATCGGACATTGTCTCGACCAACACCTTCTCGGCCAACCGCATCAGCCAGGCCGATTATAAGGCCGAAGGTCTGGTGCGCGACATCAACGTGGCGAGCGGACACATCGCCCGCGCGCTCGCTGACGAATATCAGGCCAAGGACGGCAGGCCCCGCTTTGTCACCGGCGCGATCGGGCCGACCAACAAGACCTTGTCGCTCAGCCCCGATGTCGAAGACCCGGGCTTTCGCGAGATCGACTTTGACGAGCTGGTCGCGGTCTACAAGGAACAGGCCGCAGCGCTGGTCGAGGGCGGGGTCGACTTCATCCTGATCGAGACCGTGTTCGATACCTTGAATGCCAAGGCAGGGATCATGGCGGTCAAGCAGCTTCAGCGCGAGCTGGGTCGCGACATTCCGGTGATGGTCTCGATGACGCTCACCGACCTCTCGGGCCGCAACCTCTCGGGCCATACGGTCGAGGCGTTCTGGTACGCGGTGCGCCATGCCAAGCCCATCACCATCGGGCTCAATTGCAGCTTTGGCGCGCAGCAATTGCGCCCGCATGTGAAGGTGCTCTCGCAGATCGCCGACACGCTCTTGATGATGTATCCCAATGCCGGCTTGCCGAACGAACTTGGCGAATATGACGAAGAGCCCGAGACCACCGCCGGGCTGGTGGCGGACTGGGCCGATCACGGCCAGGTCAACATCCTCGGCGGGTGCTGCGGATCGAGCCCGGCGCATATCGCCGCCATTGCCCGCGCAGTGTCCAAGGCCGCGCCGCGCCAGATCATCACCCCCGAACCGGCGATGCGGCTGGCCGGGCTTGAAGCCTTTGTCGCCGCGTAACACCACACCCGTTCGGGCTGAGCTTGTCGAAGCCCTGTCCTTTACTTTCGAAGAGAAGTGCAGCCCTTCGACAAGCTCAGGGCGAACGGAGATAGAGAACTGAAACCGTGACCCAACCCTCCTCTTCCCGCTTCATCAATATCGGCGAGCGCACCAACGTCACCGGCTCGGCGGCGTTCAAGAAGCTCATCATGGCAGGCGACTATCCCGCCGCCGTGGAAGTCGCGCGCCAGCAGGTTGAGAACGGCGCGCAGGTGATCGACGTCAATATGGACGAAGGGCTGCTCGATGCGGTCCACGCCATGACCACCTTCCTCAAGCTGATCGCCGCCGAACCCGATATTGCCCGCGTGCCGGTGATGATCGACAGCTCGAAGTTCCACGTGATCGAGGCGGGGCTGAAATGCGTCTCCGGCAAGCCGATCGTCAATTCGATCAGCATGAAGGAAGGCGAAGCGCAGTTCCTTGAGCATGCGCGCATCTGCATGGATTACGGCGCGGCGGTGGTGGTGATGGCCTTCGACACGGTCGGGCAGGCCGACACCAAGCAGCGCAAGGTCGAGATCTGCAAGCGCGCCTATGACTTGCTCGTCAACGAGGGCTTCCCGCCCGAAGACATCATCTTCGATGCCAACATCTTCGCGGTCGCGACGGGGATCGAGGAGCACAACAATTACGGCGTCGACTTCATCGAGGCGGTCAAGGAACTGCGCGAGCTGTGCCCCTATGCGCATTATTCGGGCGGGCTCTCCAACCTCTCCTTCTCGTTCCGCGGCAACGAGCCGGTGCGCCGCGCGATGCACTCGGTGTTCCTTTACCACGCGATCCCCGTCGGGCTCGACATGGCGATCGTCAACGCCGGGCAGCTCGACGTCTATGACCAGATCGACCCAGCTCTGCGGGAAGCTTGCGAGGATGTTATCCTCAACCGCGATGGGGATGCGACCGAGCGGCTGATTACCCTGGCCGAAAGCTTCAAGGGCAAGAATGTCGCGGACGAGAAGGCCGCCGAGGAATGGCGCGGCTGGGCGGTGGAAAAGCGGCTCGAACACGCGCTGGTCAAGGGCATCGACGCCTATATCTTCGATGATACCGAACTGATGCGCACCGCCATCGCCGCCAAGGGTGGACGCCCGATCGAGGTGATCGAAGGCCCGCTGATGGACGGCATGAACGTGGTTGGCGACCTGTTCGGCAGCGGCAAGATGTTCCTGCCGCAGGTGGTCAAATCCGCGCGCGTGATGAAGAAGGCGGTTGCCCACCTGATCCCCTTCATCGAGGCCGAGAAAGACCTGCTCCCCGAAGAAGAGCGCAAGGCCAAGGGCAAAATCATCATGGCGACGGTCAAGGGCGATGTGCATGACATCGGCAAGAACATCGTCGGCGTGGTGCTGCAGTGTAACGGCTATGACGTGATCGACCTTGGCGTGATGGTGCCTTGGTCGACAATCCTGGCCGCTGCCAATGACAACAAGGCCGATATGATCGGGCTTTCGGGCCTCATCACCCCGTCATTGGACGAAATGGTGACTGTCGCCGAGGAAATGCAACGCGCGGGCATGACCATGCCGCTGCTGATCGGCGGGGCGACCACCTCCAAGGTGCACACCGCGCTCAAGATCGACCCGGCTTACGAAGGCCCGGTGATCCACGTGCTCGATGCGAGCCGCGCGGTTGGCGTGGCCTCCAAGCTGCTCTCCGATACCCAGCGCGATGACTATGTCACCGAGGTCGCGGATGAATATGTCCACGTCCGCGATGCCCGCGCGGGCAAGGTGCAGAGCGAGTTGCTCCCGCTCGCCGAAGCGCGCGCCAATGGCTTCGTCATCGACCTTGCCGAAAAGCCCGATGCTCCCGCGCAGCCGGGCCTCCACGTCTTCGACGACTGGAGCCTCGAACACTTGCGCCAACTCATCGACTGGACGCCGTTCTTCCGCGCCTGGGAACTCCACGGCAATTACCCCGCGATCCTGACCGACGAAGTGGTGGGCGAAACCGCGACCCAGCTGTTCGCCGACGCCAACCAAATGCTCGACAAGATCATTGGCGAGAAATGGCTGACCGCGCGCGGTGTGGCGGGTCTATGGCCGTGCGGGCGCGACGGTGATGATGTGGTGCTCGATAGCGGCCACCGGCTGCCGATGCTCCGCCAGCAGGTCAAGAAGAGCCGCGAGCGGCCCAATATGTGCCTTGCCGATTTTATCGACCCCTCGTGCGACTGGATCGGCGGCTTTGCGGTCGGCATTCACGGGATCGATTCCCATTCCGAACGCTTTCAGGCGGACAAGGACGATTATTCGAACATCCTGCTGAAGGCGCTGGCGGATCGCTTTGCCGAAGCTTTCGCCGAAGCCTTGCACCAGCATGTCCGCACCACGCTGTGGGGCTATGCGCCGGGTGAGCAGCTCGACAATGCCGCGCTGATCAAGGAGCAATATCGCGGCATTCGCCCCGCGCCCGGCTACCCCGCTTGCCCCGATCACTCGCTGAAGCCGTTCCTGTTCGATCTGCTCGATGCGCCCAGGAACACCGGCCTGACGCTGACCGAGAGTTTCTCCATGTGGCCGACAGCGGCAGTCAGCGGCTTTTACTTCGGACATCCGGAGGCCGAATATTTCGGCGTTGCGCGGGTGGGCCGGGACCAGCTTGAAGATTATGCGCAGCGCCGCGATGTCGATCTGGCGACCGCCGAACGCTGGCTGCGGCCAAATCTCGATTGACGTGGGCGCGGCGCGCGTGATGATGCGCGCCATGATCCGCCGTTTTCTCGCCGCTCTGGCCTTGATCGCCGTCCCTGCCGCCGCGCAGGACACGCCCCCTCCCGCATCGGCCGTCGTTGCCTTTGACCGCGAGAGCATCCGCCCGCTGATTGTCGAGGGGATGGCGAACAAGGAGACAGGGCGCGCGCTCGAAGCGAATGATCCTGTGCGGGTCGCGAGTATCTCGAAGCTCATCATGGCGCTCACCGCGCTGCGGCTGGCGGATGAGGGCAAGGTCGATCTGGACCGTGATGTCGGTGACTATCTCGGGTGGAAGATGCGTTCGCCCTATCACCCCGAGGCGCCGGTTACCCTGACGCATCTGCTGTCGCACCGCGCCGGGTTGTCGGACCAGGGGGGCTATTTCATCCCGCTCGGCCAAAGCCTTGCGGGGAAGCTCGGCGATCCGCAATCATGGCGGGTCGTGGCCAAGCCCGGTGAGGCTGCATTCGAATATGCCAACTTGGGTTCTCCGGTGGTGGCGACCGTGCTCGAAGCGGCCAGCGGTGAACGCTATGACCGGCTGGTCGAGCGGCTGGTGTTTGCGCCCTTGGGCGTGAAGGCCTGCCTCAACTGGATCGGCTGCGGCCCGGAGATGGAGGCGCGGGCGGTGACGCTGTACCGCCACACTGGCGAGATCGCCCGCGATGCGCCCGCCGACCTGCCGCCCAATTGCACCATCCCGCTGGCGGAGGGTCAGGCTTGTGATCTTGACGCCTATGTGCGCGGCACCAATGCCGCGATCTTCGGGCCGCAGGGCGGGGTGCGGATCGGGATGGTCGACCTTGCGAAGATCGGCCAGGGGATCCTGTTCAAGGATGATTTTCTCTCTCGCCGAACACGCGACATCCTCAACGGGGTGGTCGATAAGGGGCAGACCACCGACCAGGAGTTCTTTTGCGATTACTGGATGGGTGTCCAATATATCAACCGCACACCGGGTCGCTGTTTGGACGGGCTGTTTGACCAGACCGATTTCCCGCAGCTGGAAGCCGTTGGGCACCCGGGCGAGGCCTATGGCTTGCAGTCCGGCCTATGGCTGCTTTCGGGCGGCGAATCCGGCTTGGTCTATTTCACCACCGAGGTTCCACCCCCGGCGGGCGGCGAGGATACGGGCGGCTTTACCGACCGCGAAAAGGGGCTGATCAAGCGGGCGTTTGACGCGGCGGAGAGGGGCGAATGACTCAGATCGTGTCGAGCTAGAGTGTTTTCCAGTCAGGTGGAATCACCTGACGGTTCGGAAAATGCGGCAAAACAAGAACCTAGGGCCGTTGATCTGGCGCAGCCAGGTTGGAAACCCCTCTAAGTCGAGACACTTTGCTGGGCACCATAAGCCTCTGGACTTCGCCCGAGTTGAACGGGTCTTGCTCGGATTCTCAGGCCTCGGCCCGTACCCGCTCGCCCAGTTTCGCGATCATCGGGGTGGCGAAGGGCTTGGTCAGCATCGTGCTGCCCACCGCCATCAGCAGCAGCGCGGTGAAGGTTGTGGGTGTGATCACTGCCTTGTCGAGCAGGATGTTGGCGAAGATGATCATGATCAGCGCCTTGGTCTGGAGTAGCCAGCCGATCAGGCTCGCTTCGGTGCGGCTCCAGCCGAGCAGGCGTCCGGCGATATGCACGCCCAGCAGCTTGCCCCCGACCGCCGCCGCCAGCAGCAGCGCGGCAACGCCGAACACGGCAAGCCCGCCGCCCTCCCACTGCGTGCGCAGGCCGGTCGAAAGGAAGAACACCGGCATCACCGTCAGCAACACGACATTGCGGAACCGGTCCATCGCCTCGTGACCGAACCACGTGGCATCGAGCACCACGCCCGCCAGGAACGCGCCGACCATGAAGTGCAGGCCTGACCAATCGCCCGCGAGGCCGCACAGCGCCAGCCAGATCAGCCCGACCGCCCAGCGATCATTCTCGGGCAGGCGCTTCATCAACCAGCGCATGCTCACCGCGGCAAACGCGAAGCCCACCAGGAACAGAGCCTGTCGACCAATCCGCTCCCAATCGAGCAGGATCAGTGCCAGCACGGCCCAGATCGCAATATCGTCAAGACTGGCGTAGCGCAGGATGCGCTGACCGAGCGCTTCGCGCAGGATCCCGAGCTTCTCCATAAGGAGGACAAGGATCGGTAGAGCAGTGACCGCGCAGGCCATGCCAATGCCGAGCAGCGTTTGCCAATAGGCCCCGGTTGGTCCACGCCAGCCGGGATATTGCAGGATGATCGCCGCTGCGATGCTTCCGGCGATCAGCGGTACACCGAGCGCGAGGCCAGCTGTCAGCCCGGTCTCGCGCCGGTGCTTCCACGCCTGCGACAGGTCCAGCTCGATCCCGGCGATCCACACGAACAGCATCACGGCCCACCATGCGACCCCGTTCAACGCGGTGATCACATCGGGACGGAAAACAAAGGCGTAGTAGTCCGGGAAGGCCGCGCCCAGAACCCCGGGGCCAAGCAATATCCCGCCAACGATCTGCACCACCACCAGTGGTGCCCAGTGGTCGGTGCGCAGCACGCGCCACACAAGCCAGGGCACCGCGAAGATGATCGTCAGCGCGATCAGATAGATTTCTGTCAGGTTCATGAGCGGCCTGTGTCTATGGTGCTACGCGGGCGTGGGCAAATGTGTTTTCCACCGGGGTAACCGCCCTTTGCCTGATTGACGCGATGCAGCATTTCGCCCATCTCACCATTGTCTTCCGCCAATGATGCGAATCTGTGGCGGGCAGGCGAGCGGGAGAGCCCGATGCGCCCCTTTGGGGGGCAAAGGCGCCGAAGGAGCAACCGCCCCGGAAACTCTCAGGCCACCGGACCGCTCGGTTGCATGACACTCTGGAAAGCGCTTCGGACTTGTCCGCAGCCACCGAAGGGGAGGCAGGCCGTCGCTGCGATGGCCCTGCCGAAGCTCTCAGGTCACCCGACAGAGGGGGCAGTGACAGGTGGTGCCTTCGGGCTCCGCTCGACTGCTGTATTCTGCCGGGGATTCCCAAGTGAGCGATCACGATAGCGACGACCATCTCGAAGACATCCCGCTGGATGCGCTCCCGCTTGACGCCTGGCACCGGGCGCGCGGCGCGCGGATGGTGCCTTTTGCGGGCTACGAGATGCCGATCCAGTATGAGGGCATTGTCGCCGAGCACAATTGGACGCGGGACAGCGCCGGGCTGTTCGATGTCAGCCACATGGGGCAGCTCGTGCTCTCCGGGCCGGGGCTCGATGCGGCGGTCGAGGCGGTGCTGCCGATTGATCTCTCGACGCTCAAGCTTGGTCAGCAACGCTACTCGTTGCTGCTCGACGAAGAGGGCGGGGTGCTCGATGACCTGATGGTCTCGCGCTGGCCCGAGGCGCTCTATCTGGTGGTCAATGGTGCGACCAAGTGGGACGATATCGGCACGCTGCGCGAGGCGCTGCCCGACGACATCACCCTCAACTACCTCGATGACCGGGCATTGCTGGCCTTGCAGGGCCCGAAGGCAGCCGACGCGCTGGCGCGGCATGTCACGGGCGAGTGGCCGCTCTCCGTGCTGACCTTCATGAAGTTCGGGCGTTTCAACCTTGCCGGCCACGATGTGACCATCGCCCGCGCGGGCTATACTGGCGAGGACGGCTTCGAGATTTCGCTCCCCGCCGACGCTGCGGCCGAAGTTGCCGACCTGCTGTGCGCCGAGCCCGAGGTGAAGCCCATCGGCCTTGGCGCGCGGGATTCGATGCGGCTGGAAGCGGGCCTGCCGCTCTATGGCCATGATCTTTCGCCCGCGACCAGCCCGATCGAAGCGGGCCTTGTGTTCGGGATCAACAAGCGCCGCCGCACCGAAGGCGGCTTTCCCGGCGCTGACCGGATCAACCGCGAGATCGCCCAGGGCACTGCGCGCAAATGGGTCGGCCTCAAGCTCGAAGGTCGCCTGCCCGCGCGCGAGGGCGCCGAGGTATTTGTCGGCGCGGACCAGGTCGGCACCGTCACCAGCGGCGGCTTTTCCCCCACGCTCGGAGCGCCCATCGCGCTCGCTTACGTTGCCAGCGACAAGGCCGCCATCGGCACCGCGCTTGAGGTGGAGGTGCGGGGCAAGCGCCTCGCCGCCACCGTCGCGCCCACGCCCTTTGTTCCCCACCGCTACCACCGAGGAAGCTGACCCATGCCGCGCTATTACACTGACGAACACGAATGGATCGACGTCGAGGATGATGTCGCGACGGTTGGCATCACCGACTATGCGCAGGGCCAGCTGGGCGACATCGTCTTTGTCGAACTGCCCGAGATCGGCGCGCTGATCGAGCAGGGCAAGGATGCGGCTGTGGTCGAAAGCGTCAAGGCTGCCTCCGACGTCTATGCTCCGATCACCGGAGAGATCACCGAGGTGAACCCCGCGCTCGAAGACGATCCCGCGTTGGTTAATTCGGCGCCCGAGGATAGCGGCTGGTTCTTCAAGATGACCATTGCCGATCCCGGCGAGCTTGACTCGCTGATGGATGAAGAAGGCTACAAGGCCTTCCTCGAGGACCTGTGACCCAGACCGAATCCGCCACGACGCCTACCAACCTGATGGTCGCGACCCCGCTTTATGGCGGGGCCGAAGCCGATTATCTGCGCAGCGTGGTCGGCCTGGTGGGTGTGGCCGAGCGGGCCAACGTCGGCTGCACTTTTGTGTGGCTGAGCAACAATCCGGTGATCGACCGCGCGCGCAACATGCTCGCGGCGACCTTCCTGCAATCGGATGCCACACACCTCGTGTTCATTGATGGCGATATCGGCTTTGTCCCCGAAGAGCTGCTCGGCATGGTGGCGCTGATGCAGGCCGATGATCGGCTTGCGGTGATGGGCGCACCCTGCCCCAAACGGCGGCTCAACTGGCCCCTGATCGCCGCTGCGGCAGCCAAGGGTCTGGCACATGATAACCCCGCCGCACTGGAGCGTTATTCGGGCGTCTTCCCGCTCGAACCGCTCGAACAAGACGTCAATTTCCGGCTCGATGCGCCGCTGGAGCTGACGCGGATTGGCACCGGGCTGATGGTCATCCGCCGCGATGTGATCGAAACCCTGATCCAGCGCCACCCCGAGCTGCAATATGCCCTGGACCAGCTGGACCGCGAGAGCGGCTTGCAGGCCGATCGGATTACCGCGCTGTTCCAGGCGATGGTCGATCCGGTGACCGCCCATCTCCTGTCCGAAGATTATGCCTTCTGCCACCGCGTGCGCGCGGCCGGGTTCCGCATCTGGCTCGCCCCGTGGATGCGGACCTCGCACACCGGCCCTGCGCGCTTTGCCGGAGCGCTGGCTGATCTCGCCGCGCTCAGCACCACCCCACAACCCGCCTGACCTCTTGACCCCCAGCCACGGATACCTCTCCCATGCGCTACCTTCCTCTGACCGATAATGACCGGCAGGCCATGCTGGCGAAAGTCGGCGCGACGACGATCGATGATCTGTTCGTCGATGTGCCCGAAGTCGCCCGGCTTGATGGCCCGATCCACGGCCTGCCCATGCACGCGAGCGAGATGGCGGTCGAACGCCACATGAAGGGGCTCGCGGCCAAGAACCTTGTCGCAGGCGAGGTTCCGTTCTTCCTCGGTGCGGGGGCCTATCGCCACCATGTGCCCGCCAGCGTTGATGCGATCATCCAGCGCGGCGAATTTCTGACCGCCTACACCCCCTACCAGCCCGAAATCGCGCAGGGCACGCTGCAGATGCTGTTCGAGTTCCAGACGCAGGTCGCACGGCTTTATGGCGGCGCGGTGGCGAATGCCTCGCTCTACGACGGCTCGACCGCGTGCTGGGAGGCGGTGGCGATGGCGACCCGCGTGACCAAGCGCAAGCGTGCGGTCCTCTCAGGCGCGCTCCACCCGCATTACGCACAAGTGGTCAAGACCATGGCGCATTTCACCGGCGATACCATCGCCGATGCGCTCCCGGCGATCACCCCCGATCCCGAGCTGTCGGGCCTGATCGGGCGGATCGATAAGGAGACCGCCTGCGTCGTGGTGCAGTACCCCGACATTCTTGGCCGGATTGCCGACCTGACCCCGATTGCCGAGGCGGCCCATGCCAAGGGCGCGCTGCTGGTGGTGGTCAACACCGAGCCGGTCGCTCTGGGCGCGATCAAGTCACCCGGCGAGATGGGCGCGGACATCGTGGTGGGCGAGGGCCAGTCCTTGGGCGTCGGTCTCCAGTTCGGCGGACCTTACCTTGGCCTTTTTGCAG
>JBJTTE010000051.1:0-8381 GCA_046080005.1 Erythrobacter sp. | reverse complement strand
CGACGATTGCGGCGATGGCTTACAAATATTCGGTTGGCCAGCCCTTCGTCTATCCGGACAATTCGCTGAGCTACACCGGCAACTTTTTGCGCATGACCTTCGGTGTCCCGGCTGAACCCTATGTGGTGAACCCTGTGGTTGAGCGGGCGTTGGACCGCATCTTCATCCTGCACGCCGATCACGAGCAGAACGCTTCGACCTCGACCGTGCGGCTCGCCGGTTCTTCGGGCGCGAATCCGTTTGCCTGCATCGCGGCGGGAATTGCCTGTCTGTGGGGCCCGGCGCATGGCGGCGCCAACGAAGCGGCGCTCAACATGCTGCGCGAGATCGGCACGCCGGACAAGATCCCGCACTATATCGAGCGCGCCAAGGACAAGAACGATCCGTTCCGCCTGATGGGCTTCGGTCACCGCGTCTACAAGAACTACGATCCGCGCGCGACCGTCATGCAGAAGACCGTGCGCGAGGTGTTCGAGAGCCTCAAGGTGACTGACCCGCTGTTCGAGACAGCGCTGCAGCTTGAAGAGATCGCGCTGAACGATCCCTACTTCATCGAAAAGAAGCTGTTCCCGAACGTCGATTTCTACTCCGGGATCATCCTGTCGGCGATTGGCTTCCCGACCACCATGTTCACCGTGCTCTTCGCGCTCGCCCGCACGGTTGGCTGGGTGGCGCAGTGGAACGAGATGATCAGCGATCCCGGCCAGAAGATCGGTCGTCCCCGCCAGCTCTACACCGGCCCGACCGAGCGTGACTACGTGCCGCTAAGCGAGCGCTGAGGCGCTGAATGGCAATCGCTGCCCTCGGGCTGGGGGTGCTGGGGCTCGTTCACTATCGCTGGCAGACCTGAAAGCGGGAGTTGGAGAAGCTTAGCGGCAATCCAACTTCCGGTTTTTCCGGAATTCCGGTTTGCGTGCGTGTTTGATCAACTAACCCCGTCAGCGACCGGGTAATTCAAGCCGGAATAGCGCCCCACCGCCTGTCGCACTGGTGACCGTCAAGCTCCCGGCCATCGCTTCGGCCAAGCGGCGCGAGATATAGAGGCCAAGGCCAGAGCCGCCATCCTTGCCCCCGTCGCTCTGGCGGCCAAGGCGCTCGCCCTTGTCGAAAATCCGCGCCGCCTGCTCGGGTGTGATCCCGCTGCCCTCGTCGGCAACGGTGACGGCGACGCGGCCGTGCTCAGCAGCGAAGGTGCTGATTGTGACCGTGCTCGCCGCCGGGGCATAGGCGATGGCGTTACCGATCAGGTTGATGAGGATCTGCAGCACCCGGCGAAACTCGGCGGTGGCGACCGCCGCGCCCCGCGCGCCCTCTACCACCAGCACCGTTTCCCGGTTCTGCGCCCGCACACCAAGGATCCCCGCCGCGCGCTCGGCGGCATCGGCAAGATCCACCGGCTCTCTTGCGGTAACAAAGCCCGGGGTTTCGACCACTTCAAGATCAGCCAGATCATCAAGCATCGCAGCGAGATGCTGCCCGGCGCTGGCGATGGTGCCGGCATAGTCGCTATACTCGTCGCGCAACGGACCCGCGAGGCGCGCGCGAATGGTCTCGGCATTGGCGATGATGCGCGCGACGGGTTGGCGCAAAACCGGGGCAAGCGCGGTCCCGACAAGCCGGGCAGGCGGCGTCAGGCGATCAGCGGCAGCATCGGCCTGTGCGGGAGCATGCCACTCACCGAGCGCTTGCTCCGCGATCAGCAGCAGCTCGAAGCCGGCCGGATTTTGCGGATCGCTCCCGAGCGGGATCAGCCGCGCGCGCCACTGGCGCTGGGACCCGGGGATGCGGCACATTGCCCCATCGAGCAGCCGCCAGTGGAGGGGTTGGCGGTGATTGAGCCCGGTCAGTTCGACCAGGTCGCTCCACAGCGCACCGGGGGAAGCCAGAGCAGCGCTCTGCAACGCAGCGGTATCAGCCGCACGGGCGCTCAAAACCTGAAGGCACTGACGCGCATCGAGCCTTGCGCTGATCTCGGCGGCGGCGCGGTCTGCCCCGTCAAGCAACTCGGCCAATTCGCGCGCGCTGGGCGGCGAGGGCGGGCTTTTCTGCCAGTTCTCGACCAGCACTTCGCAGCCCCCGCCCTCGTTATCGGCAAGCGGGTGGATGCGGGCAAAGCCCGAAACGTCAACCTCGCCATCGAAGGCGCTGAAGCTACGCGCTACCCGCAAGCCCATCGCCCTTGCCTGCTGCACCAATAGCAACAGCTCAGGGATCGCGAGCGTCCCCGGCAGATCGCCGCCGCACCGTTCCTGCAATTCAGCCAGCGCAGGATCAGCACTGAGCAACTGATCGCGCGCATCAATCAGGCCATAGGCGCCCGTCAGGCTGTCGCTCCGGTCCATCGTGTTCATTGGTCCGGACCGCCTGCGGCCAAGAGCGCAAGCGCCTGTTCGGCCGAGCAATCGGCCAGCAGGCGCGGCAGGCGCGCGGCAGGCTCGATCAAGAGCAACTCGCGCTCGATAGCCGCCGGGGCGAGGCCAGCAGCGCGCAACATCAGGGCAAGGTGCGTCCCCTGCCCCTCGTAACAAGCCAGCACCGCAGCAGCGCGCGGGCGGCGGGTCGCTGAGGCAATCGCACTCGCAAACAAGGCCATCCCGGCATGATCAAGCCCAAGCGCCGCCAATGCTCCGCGCCGCATTGCCGTAACGAGCCGCGCCAGCAGGCCTAACCGCGATGTCGCCTCGTCATAATCTGTCTGCAGGCGCGCCATCCCGGCAGAGCCCGCCCCGATCCGTGCAACAAGCGCGTGGAACAGCTCGGCCGGCAGCTCGCCCAACGGCAACTCCATGCGGCGCTGCGCCTGCACAAAGCGTGATTGCGCGGCAAGCGTGCTCATCGCGAGGCTGGCAACACCTGTATCCTCGGCAGCGATCAGCTCCTGCAGCAGGGGGCTAAGCACCGGGTCAAGCGCGTGGCGCTGGTGCAGGCGCTCGGCGATCAACCCTTCGGCGGCGAGCGCATGGCAAAAGGCGAGCAGCGTGTCATCGGCCAAAAGAGCCTCAGCAAGGCGGTCAATCGCGGCAGGATCGCTGGTTGGGGCGCGGGTCGCCGGATCATATCCGGCCTGAGCAGCAAGCAATTGTGCGGCCAGATCGAGGATCATGCCCTGCACCCGCGCCAGGACTGCCTCGCTGAGCAAGCCGTGCGCGTCCGAGCCAAGAAAATGACGCAGCACAGGCACGACCGATGCCAGGGCGCGCGTCTCCCGCGCGAGCCCCGCCTTGAGGATCGCCTCGACAGCATGGTCGGCGCCAAGGTCCATCATCTCTTCGCCCATGATCCGCAAAGACATACTATTTGTATAGTTAAGGCGGGGTTAGTTCATTCCCGTTCGCGGTGCAGCAGCAAAGCTGCAAGCAGCCCCAAGGCGAGACAGGCGAGTGCCAAAGGCAAAAGGCCGAAGGCAGCGGCCAGAGCGAGCAAGAACAGCAGGAATGCCCGGTCAGCCGCGATCACACCAACCAGCGCATCGCGCTGGCGTGCGACGAGGCGGGCGAGCAGCATAACCACCATTCCAATGATCGCCAGTGGCTGCCATTGCGGCCAAGGGACCAAGGCAAACCACAAGGTTACTCCGGCAAGCGCGTCTGCCGATCCGCCCAAAAGGCGTGGATCGACGTCATCCTGCCGACCATGCCGCAAGCCTTGGGCAAGCGCGGAGAAAGCGAGCGAAATTTGTGTGCTGAAGGTGCCAAGACAGGCAAGGATCAGCCCCGCAGTGGCAAAGCGGAAGGCCGCGAGCATGATCCCCACCAGCAGCATCCCAAGTCCCACCCCGCCAGTCACCAACCCGCCATGTGTCAACCCGCGCGGGACCAGCCCACGCACTATCATCCGACCCAGCGCCAAGAGCGGTGCGCGCCAATCCGAAGGCGGTGCAGCGCGGGCAATCAACGCCGTTTCATGCTGCGCCAGCGCCGCTTCGTCTGCAGCCAGCAGCCAGCTATGCGGTGGAAGGTCTTGGTCTGGCAGCGCGCGGCATGGCGTGCCTGCCTGCAAGGCGATCCGCAGCAGCAGCGATAGGGTATCGGCATCATCGGGAAAATCGGCGAGATGCTGCGCCGGAGCTCCGCGCATCGCCAGCACCCCGGCCCAATGGCGCGCAGCGTCGATCCGCTCGAAATCATCGGGAAAAGCGGCAGCGAGCGGGTGAGCCGCAGGGATCGTCGCCACCCCCCGCGTGATCGTCTCTCCGGCATCAGTCAGCAATCTTTGCATCACGTCCTGATCAGGCACCAAGCCGTCAGCGATGATGATCAGGTCATCCTCTGCGCGGACCAATGCCGGGATCGCAGCGAGCCCGGTCAACGCATGAAATTGTCGCCCTTGCCCCTCCACCGCGTGCTGCAAGGCAATAATCTCGCCGCTCGCAGGGGCGCTTGCTGTGAGGCACAGCACCCGCTCTACGCCGAGCTTGGCAAGGATATCGGCTTGCCATGCAATGACACTGCGACCGGCCAGCGGCACTTCGGCGCGCAGACCGCCCGCCTCGCTGTGACGGAGCGCGGCAATCAGACCAACGCGCATGGTTTCACCCCTTCCCGTCGCAGCGCGACGTGGGCTCAGGGATTGGCTGTTTGCGGGCGTCTATTCAAGCGGCAAGCGCGCTAGCCTGCCCGCACATGGGGGCAGAAAGGCAAATGGGCCGGTCAGACGCGGCGCGGATCGCGCTGCTGTGCGCGGCACAAACGCGACAGCACCGCCTCAACCTCGCGGATCGCCATCGGCTCGCCCGGCGCAGCGTGAAGCGCGATTTCAGCGGCCTGAAGCAGGTCCTCGGCATGAAAGGTCGCGGCAAGGCCCTTCAGCCGCATCGCCGCGACGTGCCAGTTCCCATCGCACCGCGCCCGCTTGAGCGAATCGAGCTGCCGCTTGGCGCTATCAAGGAACGCAGCTCGCAGCTCACGCAGCAACACCGCATCTTCCCCGGCCGCTGCCGCGAGGGTCGCATCAAGGGCTCCGTATTTGAATGCCATGGCATATGGCTTAACCGCATTTGGTTAAAACAGGGTTTATCTGGAATCCGAGTGTGTTATGAACTGTCGCATGGTGGGATCGAGAGAAATTCGTGCGCTTGGGCACAAAAGCGATGGCGCAGGCGTAGCGAATGCGGCCCCTGCGGCAGAAGATACGTCTGCCGAGACGCTAGATTTGGCCGAGACCTGGATCGAGGATGAGGCCAATTTGGTTCCCTCGGTCAGGCGCTTCGGGTGGCTTGCGCCGACGCTTGCGCTGGTGACGGTTGGTGCTTGGACCGGCTTCTTTGCCTGGGCGCATCTGTCTGCAATTGCGCGCGGAGTGCCGCCCACGCAGTGGGCGGAATGGATCGTCGCCTGGGCCGTGCCCGTCGCACTTGTCGGAATCGTCTGGCTGTTGACGATGCGCTCGTCGCGCGCCGAAGCACATCGCTTTTCTGCGACCGCCGTCGCGATGAATCGTGAAAGCGCAACGCTCGAAGCGCGGCTGAAGGTCATCAACCGCGAACTGAGCCTTGCGCGCGAGTTTCTGGCCGCGCAGACGCGCGATCTCGATGCGCTGGGCCGGATCGCGGCAGAGCGCTTATCGGTGCATGCCGGGGAGTTGCAGGCGCTCATTGCAACCAACGGCGCGCAGGTTGATGCCATCGGCAGTGCGAGCGAAACCGCGCTCGGCAATATGAACCAGCTGCGCAATGATTTGCCGGTGATTGCCAATGCCGCGCGCGATGTCGCCAACCAGATTGGTAGCGCGGGGCACATTGCTGAAGATCGGCTTGCCCGGCTTGGCGGCGGATTTGATCGCCTCAGCCACGCTGAGAGCAAAGGCGAAGAGAAGGTAGAGCGTCTCTCGGCGCAAGTCAGCCAAACGCTTGAGCAATTCGAGGGCCAGCTCGCCAGGATTGAGCTACTGGTAACACAGCGTCTCGCCGCGGCGGCCAAGGCGACCGAGGACCTTGGTGCAAGGTTTGGTGAAGCTGGTCAGACCGCACAGGCCAGTTTTGGCGCAGCGATTGCCGCGCTGCACGATACAATGGTCGAAAAGCTGAGGTTGGTCGAACGGATTGACCGCGAAACCGGCGCCGCCACGGGTGAGCGCATGCACCAATTGCGTGACGAGGCGGAGCGTATCGATGCGCAACTTGCCGATCGCAACCGCCAGTTCGACGAACTGATTGAACAGCGCCGCGCGGCGATCGAGACCCATGAGACCCAAGCTCGCGAACTCCTGACGCAACAGTTTACCGCGCTTGATGATGCGCTTGCAGAACGTCGCGGTGCGCAACTCGTCGAGAGCGAGAAGCTGCGCACCCATGGCGAAGCGCTGAGCGGGCGACTGATCGAGATTGAACGCCTGTTCAGCACGGTTGAAGCGACCAGCCAAGCGGCGCGCGAAAGCCTCGCCGCCGGGCTCGGTACCTTGACGCAGCAACTCGAAGAAAAGCGCGTCGCGCTCGCTGCCTCAGAAGCGCAGATGGCGCAGCTTACCGACCATAGCGTGCGGTTGCTGGAGATTCTGCAAGCGGGCGCACGCACCTGCCGTGAAGACCTCGCCGGTGCCATCACTGGTGCAAACACTTTGTTATCGGGCGTCGAAGAACGCGCCAACACGGTCAAGGCGCTTATGCTCCGCAGCACGGTGGCGAGCAGCGACATGTCCGACTACATGATCCGCACAAAAGCGGAGATTGACGCGGCTGAAGCGGCCATTGCTGGCTTCAAATCCCGGCTCTCCGAGGGGACCGACGAGGCGCATGCGCAATTGCAGGGCCTGCGCAGCGGCATTACCCGGCTGGCGGAGGAAACCGGCGCGCTGGCAGGCGAGACCAGCGAAACACTCGGATGGCTCGAAACCGCGCTCGCCGGGGCCTTCGCGACGCTCAATCACGCGGCGCGCGAGCGGCTTATGGTGCTGGCCGGCGAACTGGGCAACCAGGCGGTCGAAGTATTCGAACGTGCGCTGCGCGATGAGGCCGCCGCTACACTGGACAAGCTCGAACAATCAGCTGTCCATGCCTCGGGTGTCGGGCGCGAGGCCGCGATCCAGCTGCGAGACCAACTGGTCAAGGTCAACGAACTGACCGGCAATCTTGAGCAGCGCGTCGCCCGTGCCCGCGAGCTCGCGGAAGAGCAGGTCAATAGTGATTTCGCACGGCGCATGGCGCTGATCACTGACAGCCTCAATTCAGCGGCGATCGATATAAGCGGTGCCCTGTCGAGCGAGGTATCAGACACGGCATGGGACGCCTATCTGAAGGGCGACCGCGGTATCTTCACCCGCCGTGCGGTGCGGCTGATCGATCATGGCACCATCAAGGACATTGCCGTGCTCTACAACGAGGATGAGGCCTTCAGGGGCAACGTCGGCCGCTATATCCACGATTTCGAGGCGATGCTGCGGCAGACATTGTCGACCCGCGACGGGCATGTGTTGAGCGTGACCATGCTTGGCTCGGACATGGGCAAGCTCTACGTTGCTCTTGCCCAGTCGATCGAGCGGTTCCGCACCTAGTCGGATTGCGGCGGCTTCGGCAGGAAGTCGATATCGGCGGCGGTGATCCAGCCGTAGTGGTAGTTGGCCACGAACAAGGCCGTCGCCAGCGCTGCTGCTAGGGATGCCCTCGCAGCAACCTTGCCCGGTTGGAATTTGACAGGGGCGCTCTCGGCCTGTCCCGGAACCTGTTCTACCCCCGCTTCCTCGGCTGTCTTCACCCCGAACGGCAGCATGATGAAGCCACTCATCACGAAGAACAGAAAATAGATCGCGGCAATCGAGGTGATCTGCATCAGACCGCCGTCCCAGGCATGACAACGCGCACCTGCGGGCGCTTGCCTGACCAGCGCTGCGCGGCACGGCGTGCGGCAAGGCGCGCTGCCTCGCGTATCGCAGCCTCGTCGCGCGCGTCCTTGCCCTTGAGGCGATTGATGGCCGTCAGTACATCGCCAGCGGCCTCGGCAAGGAACTCAGGCAAGTCTTCATCGAGTGGCAAGCCGATGGCCTCAATCATTGGCTGCGCCCCGCGCGCCAGCACAACCACCAGCACGCCCTCGCCCGCGATCCGGCGACGCATGGTGATCGCCTCACCCGCAGCCGGAGCGATGATGTCGCCATCGAGCACCAGACGGCCCGCGCGCACTTCGGCAATCTTGCCCGGCTTACCCGGAGCAAGGCGGACAAGATCGCCATTTTTCTGCACAACCTGCGCGGGGATACCGCAAGCCTTGCCGACCCGCGCCTGCTCGGTCATGTGCCGGATCTCGCCATGGACGGGGACAAGCAGTTCGGGCTTGAGCCAATCATAGAGCGCTTCCAGCTCCGGCCGACCCGGATGGCCCGAGACGTGGATCAGGGCCTGACGGTCCGTCACCATCGTGATCCCGCGTGCGGCGAGCTGGTTCTGGATC
>JBJTTE010000050.1:0-12251 GCA_046080005.1 Erythrobacter sp. | reverse complement strand
CACAGCGCTAGCGCGGCAAAGCCGAGCAGCCCGGTGCCGGTGCCGATATCCGCGACATTGCGCGCTACCACACCGCTCGCCTTCATTGCCCCGAGCATTTCGAGGCAGCCAGCAGTGGTTTTGTGCTGGCCGGTGCCAAAGGCTTGGCTCGCAGGGATGATGAAGTCGATCAGTTCGGGTTCGGCAGGGTAATCGGGCGTATGGACGTGGAACCGCCCGGCGCGGATCGGGGGCGCATTGTGCTGGCTGAGCGTGACCCAATCGGCGGGCGGGAGTTTTTCGACCGTGAGCTTCGGCGCGCCTTGCACAAACAGCCCGGCGAGTGCGGTCTTCTCGGTCTTGCCCGGCTTCTTCGGATACCAGGCCTCGAGCACCCAGTCGTCGGGCCGGTCTTCCGCGAGCTCGCGTCCGGCGATCACCAACTCGTAATCCCACTCGTCGATCAGGTCATGCGCCAGCAGCGCCGCTTGCACGACGGGCTTGGGGGCAAAGGCGGAGAGGTTCCAGGTTCTCGACACAAACTTAGCCCCTTTGTCATCCCCGCGCAGGCGGGGATCCAGCGTCTTCAAATCAAATCACCAAACCGGTCTAGCCAGTCTGGGTTTTGGTCTTCTATCAGTCTGATCTTCCAGTCCCTATTCCATTTCTTTAGCTGTTTCTCGCGCAGGATCGCAGCCGCGATATCGTCGTGGGGCTCTGCGTAGACAAGCCTGACGCAATTATGCTTGGCAGCAAACCGTGATCCTTTGGCTTCGCGGTGCTGCATAGCGCGGTGCGGCAAGGACGAAGTGACGCCGATGTACATTGTTCCACGATAACGGTTTGCCACGATGTAAACCCAGCCTGGTTTCACTGCTTGTTACCAGTCTGGCAGCTGGATCCCCGCCTGCGCGGGGATGACCCATTGCGGTCAGCGGACAAAGCTGGCCCCGTTCGCGTCGATGACCGCGCCGGTCATGCTGGGGGGCGCATCGAGCGCGCAGAAGGCGATGATGGCCGCGATCTCGTCAGGAGTCGCGACCCGGCCCAGCGGAATGTCGGCGAGCAAAGCCGGCCCGCCGCGGCTGGCCAGATAATCACCGGCCATATCGGTATCGGTGAAGCCAGGCGTGACGGCAAAGCTGAGGATGCCTTGCCCGGCATAGGCGCGGGCAATCGTCTTGTGCATCCCCACCATCCCGCTCTTGGCTGCAGCATAGTGCCAATGCGCTGGCGAATCCCCGCGATAGGCAGCGCGGCTTGCGACATGCACCAGCCGCCCGCCGCAACTCTGCGCCTGCCAGTGGAGCACGGTCAGCCGCGAGAGCTGCGCGTCCGCCGTAAGGTTGACCCGCAGGCTTTCCTCCCAGGCATCAAGCCATTCAATATCCGAGCGTTCGAGCCGGTTGGCTTCAAACCGCCCGGCATTATTGACCACCGCATCGATCTCTCCGCCCGAGAGCTCCATGACACGATCCCACAGCCGCTCGATACTCAGCGGATCGCCAAAATCGGCCGCGATCATTGGCACTCCGGCGGGCCCATCGGTTCCCGCGCGCGAGGCGTGGCCGATCACCTGTGCGCCGCGTGCTGCCAGCGCCTCGAGCGCCGCCCTGCCAATTCCACGGCTTGATCCGGTGACAAGAATGTGTCCCATGCAATCGCCTATCCAAAACTTTGCAAGCCGTGTCCACCACGTCGCCGCTTGCCTCGCGCGACAGCCGCGCTAAGTGTTAGCGTGATAATAGGGACAAGGGGGGATCATCATGAACCAAAGACCGCTTTCTCCCCACCTCCAGATCTGGCGGTGGGGACCACACATGCTGGTATCGATCCTCCACCGCGCAACCGGCGACGGCATGGCGGTCGTCGGGCTCGCGGTGCTGGTGTGGTGGCTGGGCGCGCTCGCCGCCGGGCCGGAAGCCTATGCGGCCTTCCAGTTTGTGATGGGCTCGTGGCTCGGCATGATCGTGCTGGTCGGCCTGAGCTGGGCGTTTTTCACTCACATGATGAGCGGGCTGAGGCACTTTGTGATGGATATTGGCGCGGGCTACGAGCTCGATGTCAATCGGCTGTGGTCGATCGCCTCGCCGATCATCGCGATTGTCTTGACGGCGGCCTTCTGGGCCGTGATCCTGTTGGCTTGAGGGGGGCAGAGGACGATGGGTAACGGAACTTCAATTGGCCGCGTGCGCGGGCTTGGCCCGGCGCATCACGGCGCGCACCACTGGCTGGTGCAACGCTTCACCGCAATCGGCAATCTGGTGCTGATGAGCTGGCTCTTGGTCAGCCTCATGATGCTCGGCGATTATGGCCATACCAATGTCGTCAAGTGGCTGTCGCACCCGCTCAACGCCACGGCGATGATCCTGTTGGTGTTCAGCCTGTTCTGGCACGCTCGGCTTGGCCTGCAAGTGCTGATCGAAGACTATATCCATGACGCGGGGAGCAAGTTTGGCATCCTCGCAGCGCTCAATCTGGCAACCATTGGCGGCGGTGCGTTCGGCATTTTGAGCGTCGCCACGCTCGTATTCGGAGGAGAGGCCTGATGGCTACCGCAGCACCCAAGGGCACCGCGAATGATGTCGGCGGCGCGCATCTGAAGGGCGCCTATACCATCGTCGATCACAACTATGACGTGGTGGTAGTGGGCGCGGGCGGATCAGGCCTGCGCGCGACGATGGGCGCAGCCGAAGCGGGCCTGCGCACCGCTAACATCTCCAAGGTGTTCCCTACCCGCTCGCACACGGTTGCTGCGCAAGGCGGCATCGCTGCCTCGCTCGGCAACAATTCGCCCGATCACTGGACCTGGCACATGTACGACACCGTCAAGGGATCGGACTGGCTGGGCGATCAGGACGCGATCGAATATCTCGCGCGCGAGGCTCCGGCGGCGGT
Source organism: Erythrobacter sp. (assembly GCA_046080005.1). Lineage (GTDB taxonomy): Bacteria > Pseudomonadota > Alphaproteobacteria > Sphingomonadales > Sphingomonadaceae > Erythrobacter. The sequence goes on along the minus strand of JBJTTE010000050.1, from coordinate 9,374 downwards.
TTACGAGCTCGAACATGCGGGCGTGCCGTTCAGCCGCAATGCCAATGGCACGATCTACCAGCGCCCGTTTGGCGGGCACATGCAGAACATGGGCGCGGGCCCGCCAGTGCAGCGCACCTGCGCCGCCGCTGACCGCACCGGCCATGCGATGCTCCACGCGCTCTACCAGCAGAGCCTCAAGTATGATGCCGACTTCTTCATCGAGTATTTCGCGCTCGATCTGATCATGGATGATCGTGACGGGGTGAAGCAGTGCGTCGGCGTGATGGCGATGTGCCTTGATGACGGCAAGATCCACCGCTTCCGCGCGCAGTCGGTGGTGCTTGCGACCGGCGGTTATGGACGCTGCTACTATACGGCGACCTCGGCCCACACCTGCACCGGCGATGGTGGCGGCATGGTGCTGCGCGCCGGTCTGCCGCTCCAGGATATGGAGTTCGTGCAGTTCCACCCGACCGGCATTTACGGCGCGGGCGTGCTGATTACCGAGGGCGCGCGCGGGGAGGGCGGCTACCTCACCAACTCCGAAGGCGAGCGCTTTATGGAGCGCTATGCTCCGTCCGCGAAGGACCTGGCCAGCCGCGACGTCGTCAGCCGTTCGATGGCGCTGGAAATGCGCGAGGGCCGCGGTGTGGGGCCGGATGGCGACCACATCTACCTGCACCTCGATCACATCGACCCCAAGGTGCTCGCCGAACGCCTGCCGGGTATCACCGAGAGCGGCAAGATCTTCGCGGGCGTCGATCTCACCCGCCAGCCTCTGCCGGTGACCCCGACGGTGCATTACAATATGGGCGGCGTGCCTTGTAACTATCACGGGCAGGTCGTCACCCTCGGCCCGGACGGCAATCCGGATACGGTCATCCCCGGGCTCTATGCTGTGGGTGAGGCAGCCTGCGTGTCGGTCCACGGGGCCAACCGCCTGGGTTCAAACTCGCTGATCGACCTCGTGGTGTTTGGCCGCGCGACCGGCCACCACCTGCGCGATACGTTGAAGCCCAACGCCAAGCAGGCCGAGCTTCCCGCTGACAGTGCCGACTTTGCCCTGACCCGGCTCGATCACTTCCGCTACGCCAGCGGCGGCTCGCCGACCGCGCAGATCCGCGCGGAAATGCAGAAGGCGATGCAGAAGCATTGTGCGGTGTTCCGCGACCAGAAGCTGATGGACGAGGGCGTTGCCAAGCTCGCCGAGCAGAACAAGCGGATGGAGGACATCCACGTCACCGACAAGTCGCTGATCTGGAACTCTGATCTGATCGAAACGCTGGAGCTCGACAACCTGATGGCGCAGGCCAATGTGACCATGGCTTCCGCTGCCAACCGCAAGGAAAGCCGCGGCGCCCACGCGCATGAGGATTTCCCCAACCGCAACGACAAGGAATGGATGAAGCACACCATCACCTGGTTCGACGGCTGGGGCGGGCGCGGCTCGAACAGCCGGATCGATTATCGCCCGGTGCACGAGTACACGCTGACGGATGACATCGCCTATATCGAGCCCAAGGCGCGGGTGTATTGATCCGGCGCTTTAGCCAATGACAAGGAAGGCCCGGTCCCGCAAGGGATCGGGCCTTTTCATTTCTCAGCTGCCGAGATCGTCCGGCACGTCCTGTCGCTCGTGGATGATCCTGACTACGATCAGCTCCGCATCAGAGGACCGATAAATGATGCGATGCTTGCCCGAGATCAGCTTGCGGTAGTCCCTCGGCAGCCCTTCGATCGGACTTCCGATGTGCGGAAATGCCAGCGCACTCTCAATTTCGCGATTGATGGCTGCCGTGTAGCTATCGGCCTGCGCCGCGCCCCATTGATCGGCGGTGTAGAGCCAGATGTCAGCAAGGTCACGCCGCGCGCGCGGGCGCAGGACGAGGCGGATCACGTTGCGCCCTTGTAACTCTCGTGCATGTCTTTGAGGAAGGCATCAAAGTCGAAGGGTTCAGGCTCACCGCTTTCTTCGCCTTCGCGGATCAGTTCGCGCAGGTTTGCGATTTTCAGATCCCGCTCCTCTGCCCGCCGGAGCGCATCGCGGACGACTTCGCTGATGGTGGCAAATTCGCCCGATTCCACCTTGCGACGGACAAAGGCTTCGTAGTGATCGCCGAGAGAGATCGAGGTGTTCTTTCCCATCCAATCGGCATTACCAGAACTTGGTAATTCGCGCAATTCGGGCTCTGTCCGAGGGCGCTTGACGCTTGGCGCCTGCACAGGCAGCTTGTCAGCGATGAACAAGGGCAGCATCATCGCCGGGTTTCTTGCAGCACTCCTCGCAGCGCCCGTGCTGTCGCAATCCTCAGCCCCCAATCCTTTCCAACCCCCGCAGCATATCGCGCCTTTCCCTGATCTAGGCAGCGGCGAAAGCAAGGAAGAACGCCGCGAGTCCTATGCGCTTTCGCCCGAGCTGCAGCGCGGCATTACCGCAAGCCAAGTGCGAGAGCAGCGCCAGCGGCTCGCTGCGGCGCTGGAAGCGCTCCAGCCGCAGACGCCGGGGACCCCCGACGCCTATGTGCTCACCGTCGCGCTCGACAGCGATCCCGTCTTCGCCCGCGAAGCGCGGGAGGCGGCGCAGGTGCTTGCCGCGCGCTATGGCGCGCAAGGGTGCACGCTGAAGTTGGCTGGGCCAGACGGAACCCGTGACGATGCCCCCCACGGATCAATCACCGCGCTGCTGCTGGCGATCAGCCACTTGGGCACGCTGATGGACGGCAAGGAGGACGTGCTGGTGCTCTACACCACCAGCCATGGGGCCGACATCGGGCTGGCCTACCACTACGGCGATACGGGGTACGGCATCCTCTCGCCGCCCAAGCTCAAGGCCGCGCTGGCCGAGGCGGGGATCGAGCGGCGCGTGCTGATCCTATCGGCGTGCTATTCGGGCGTGTTCGTGCCGGTGCTGGCGAGCGCTGATACGGCGATCCTGACAGCATCGGCGAGCAACCGCTCGTCCTTCGGTTGTGTCGCTGAGAACGACTGGACCTTTTTCGGCGACGCACTGATCAACCATGCGCTGCGCCAGCCGATCAAGCTGGACGAGGCGGCGCGCGCGGCGGGCCGCTCGGTCGCGGAATGGGAGGTCAAGGCGCGCCTTCTTGCCTCGCTGCCACAGGTCAATATTGGCGCCAATACAACAGCATGGCTACCGCAGATCGAAGCGCATATGCCGCAAGTTGCCAGTACGCCCGTGGGACGACCGGCCTTCGATGGAGCGGCTATCGCGGCGGCGAAGCAGCCTCGGCGCGCCGCGCTGATCGGATCGTCACCGGCGGCGCGAGCATCTGTCCCTTCATCACCCCTTCGCCCGCATCGGGATCGCGCGGGCTTTCGAGGATCGCGGCGACGATATCCATACCGCCGATGACGTAGCCGAACACCGCATAGCCGGCCTGCCAGGCGGGATCGCTCGCGTTTGGATCGGCATCAAAGCCGGTCTGGTCCTCGACCATGATGAAGAAATCGCCATCGGCATCTCCGGGTGCCAGCATCGCCATCGAGGCCGCGCCGTGGGTGTGGGTCAGGCGAGTTGCGCTGGTCGGCTAATGCGCAATCTTAGGGCGAACCCGCTTGGGATCGCCGCGCGTGCCGCCCTGCACGAGGCCGGACGGCAAGCGCGCGCCGCCGAGCGCCATGGCGCGATAGAAGGTGGTGCCATCGAGCCGCTTTTCGTCGACATAGCGCAGGAAATTGCCGGCGGTTACCGGCGCGCGTTCGGTTTCGAGCGCGATGGTCACGGGCCCGAGGCTGGTCTCGAGCACCACGGTTGTGCTCGCGGCTTGCGGATAGGGGCGCACCCCGGGCCGACCGGCTGCGATTGCGGCAGGGGTGCCCGGCGGCGGTGCGATCTCGAATTTATACAGCAGCGTGCGCTGGCACCCGGGCCGTGCCGCGCCGTCGCAGTTACGAAAATTGTCGTCTGAAACGAGGTAGAGAAAGGTCTTGCCCGGCTCCTCGCGCAGCGCCAGCCCCTCGAAATTATCGAGCAACATCGGCGGGATGAGCACCGCCAGAGTGGTCGCGGTATTGTCAGGCGCGAGCGCGACCACTGCAGCACGGTTGCCTTCATTGGGGTTGTAGCTGCGAAACAGGACAAAGCATGTCCCATCCGCCTTGCAGGCCGCATCGGTGGGTACGCCCCCAATAGCGGCGATCCCCTCGGGCGCGGCGAGCTGGAAGGGGGTTGCGCCGCCATCCGTGATGCGCAGGCAATTCGGTCGCGCCGGATCGACCCATTCGCCGCAGGCCAGCAACCCGCCAGCCCAGGCGGCCAGAGTTTCGATCCCGTCATTGGGCGCTGCTGTTGCGGTCAAAGCAGCGGCGCTCGTCTCGGTTCCCAGCGCAGCACCCCCAAGATCGCCATAGCGCCAGACGCGATGCTCCTGCTCGAAGGCGACCAGCCATTCGCCTGAAGGAAGCCGTGTCAGTGCTACGGCATCGCCGCGCTCTTTGCTCGAGAGCTTGCTGCCCTTGGCATCAAGCAGTGGGCCGAGCCGCACGGCCGAAACATCGACCAGCCGCGCGCCGACGTCCTCGGGCGTCAGGATCATCCACCGCCCGTCATCGGTAATCGCATAGAGCTTGCCATCATGCCATTCGAGGCCCGAGACGCCGCCGATTTTCGCCTTGTCGGGCAAGATTTCGACGCCGCCCCGGAAGATCAGCTCCCTAACCCGCAATTCGCTGGCCTGCGGATCAGGGGTTTGGGCGAGGTCAGCCGTCGCGGTGATCGGCAGGAATTCGTCCTGCGCCTGTGCAGCCGGGCTGAGCATCAGCGCTGCAAGCGCGGTGAGGGGGGCAAGCGTGCGCTTCCATGTCATTCGTCCGGGTGTATCGCCGCTTCGACGAAGCGCAAGCGGGTTGCAGCACCGTTCAGCCGCGAGCAAGGTTTACATTCGTAGTCGATGTGACTACAGGTGTAATCAGTTAGCGAGGGAGACGCCGCGTGACCCCGTCCCATGCCCCGTCCGACAGCAGTCCCGGTGAACGGATCACCGATGCCGAATACGCGGTGATGGAGGTCCTGTGGGACCGCCCGCGCCAGACCGCTGCCGAAGTGTGCGAGGACGTTTGCGCGACGCGCGGATGGAGCCTCGCGACGGTCAAGACACTGCTCTCGCGTCCGGAGCAAAAGGGCGCGCTCGCTGCCGAGCCTGACGGGCGGCGCTTTCTCTACACGCCTTTGATTGCCCGCGAGGCCTATGTCGGCGGCGAATCCCGGCGGCTGGTCGAGCGGCTGTTCGGCGGGCGCGCCGCCTCGCTGGTGGCGCATCTGGCCGAGACCGAGGCACTCAGCGCCGCTGATCTTGACGAGATCGAGGCCTTGCTCCGGGAGCTGCGGCCATGAGCGCGGTGCTGATCGAGACTCTGGTATGGACCGGCGCACTGATTGCAGCGGTGTTGCTGCTGCGCCGCCCGGTCGCTCGCCATCTAGGCCCGCAGTGTGCCTATGCACTCTGGGCGCTGCCTGCGGCATGGCTGATCCTGCCGCCGCTCACACTCCCCGCGTGGATGTCACCCAAGGCGTTGCTAGGGGCTGATCCCGCGAGCCAGCCAACCACTCTGCAGTCCGCCGATCTGCCGGTCGGGGCGGCTTCGCTCGATGCGGCGTCAGCGCCGCTGGAAGCAGCACCGCCCGCAGCCGGGTTTGATATGTTTGCGCTGATCGCCGATCTGCCCATTGCCGAGATTCTTCTGGCTGTGTGGTTGGGCGGAGCGGCAGTGGTGCTGGCTTTGCGCTTTGCGGCCTACTTCACCTTGCGCGCTTACTTGCTCGCCAAGGGCCGCGAGGTCGGGCGCGCGCCGGGCATTCTCGGCGGCCTGCTCGGCAAGGTGCGTCTGGTCGAGACCCCGGCGACGGCTGCGCCGCTGGCGATGGGCGTGCTTGATCCGGTGATCGCGCTGCCGCCGGGCTTTCTTGCACTCCATGACCGCGAAGCGCGCGATCTGGCGCTGGCGCATGAATTGGCGCATCATCGCGGCGGGGACCTGCTGGTCAATGTGCTGGTCCAGCCGCTGTTCGCGTTGCACTGGTTCAGTCCGCTGGGCCGCTATGGCTGGCTGGCGCTGCGGCGCGATCAGGAAGCGGCCTGCGATGCGCGGGTCATGGCCTGCCGCTCGGCCCGCGAACGGGCCGCCTATGCCGCGCTGATCGCCCGCTTTGCGGCTGCACCCGGGAGCGCGCATCACGCTGCGATCACCGCCCCGATGGCCTGTCCGGTGCTGGGCGAGAAATCGATTATTCACCGCTTGAGGAGCCTGTCCATGTCCGATCCTACCCCTAGCCGCCGTGTGGCTGGCCATGCGCTACTGGGCGCGGGGCTCTTGTTGCTGCCGCTGACGGCTTCGATCAGCTATGCGGCGAGCGAGGCGGTGCTTACGGCTCCCGAAGCGCAGGAAGCACCGCAGCCGCCCGCACCCCCGATGTCATCGGTCGACCCTGATGCGCCCGAGGCGGCGGAACTGCCGGAGTTGCCCGAACTCCCCGCGCTGCCGGAGCTCCCCGCCAGCGAGGAGGGTGCCAGTGCCAGCGCCAATAACACGCAAGTGACCGAGCGGGTGTGGCGCGATGCAGATGGCAAGGAACGCCGGATCCGGATGGTGATGCGCTCTGGCCCTCGCGGGAAGACCGAGGTGCGCGATCTCGAAGGGCTCGAGGGGCTCAGCGATGCCGAGCATAAAGCGATATTTGCCGACATGGAGGCCGGGCTGGCCGAGGCTGACCGCGCTCTCGCCGATCTGCCGCGCATCATGGCCGAGGCGCGAGCCGGCGCCGAGGCTGCCCGCGCAGCCGGTCAGCAGGTGACTGTCCGCCAAGGCTGCAAGCAGGGCAGCAATGAAGTGTCCGAAACCACCACCGAGGATGGCAAGCAGATTGTCACCATCTGCCGCTCGCGCATCATGGCCGAAGCCCGCGCGGCCGAGCGCGAGGCCCGTGCCAGCCAGTGGAGAGTCCGCGCCGCCGAGCGCGAAGCGCGCAGCGGCATGCGCGAAGCACGCGAAGGTCTGCGCGAGGCGCGCGATGAAATCGCCCGCGACCGGGACATTCCCGAGGCAACCCGCAAGCAGATCCTGCGCAACCTTGATCGCGAGCTTGAACGCTTGGACGACGCTGACGGTTGACCGACCGCGCGAGGGGGCGGGGCGGCTTTAGCGCACCTAGCCCCCTTCGAAAAACACCTCGCAGGCGCGGTCATCGCGCGCTTCCAGCCCGAGCCGGAGCGCCGCCATCCGCTGGCTGCTGCTGCCGTGGGTGAAGCTCTCCTTGACAACCTGCTGACCAGCATTGCTCAGGAGCGTATCGTCGCCCACCGCGCTGGCGGCTTTCAGGCCTTCTTCGAGATCCCCCGGTTCGATGAGGTTGCGGTTCTTGCCCGCCCACAACCCGGCATAGCAATCGGCCTGCAATTCCATCGCGACCTGCAAGCGGTTGTTGGCGGCGGGGTTACGATGCTGTTCGCGCCGCACCTGATCCATCAGACCGGTCATGTTCTGGACGTGATGGCCATATTCGTGAGCGATGACATAGATCCGCGCGAAATCACCCCCCGTACCCGCCATCCGGGCGAGCTGATCGTAGAAGGTGGTGTCGATATAGATGCGATTATCCGCCGGACAGTAGAACGGGCCGGACGCCGAGGTTGCGCTGCCGCAGCCTTCGGTATTCACCCGGCCGTTGCGGAACAGATCGAGCCCAGGCTCCTCGAACTGCATCCCCGCGCGCTGGAAGGTTGCGCGCCACGTATCGTTGAGGTTGGTGAGCGCATTGCTGGCCTCGGTCGCGTAGGTGCTGCCGGTGCAGATTTCCTCTTCGCTCAGTTCCCGCCCGCCACCTGCCCCTTGCGCCGGTGCGGCCTGCTGCTGCACGCCTTGGACCATGCCGATGGTCTGCATCGGATCGAGCCCGAACACGAGCGCGCCGATCAGCGCGATGATCAGGGTCCCGCAGCCGACGCTGCCGGTCCGCCCGATGCCGCCGCCGCCACCGCCTCCATCGCTCGACCTGACCTTGATCTTCGACGTGTCGAACGGCCCCAAACGCATGGCAAATTCTCCCCTCAAACCCCGTGAACCCAGCAATTTGCTGGACAGTCGCCAAGTGCGCGACAAAAGCTGATCCGCGCGGCTCGCCTATCGCCTGACCGTGGCGGAGTTCAGACGAATGCTCAAGACCAAGCCTGCGCTTTCGTCCGGTTCGATGCAGGAGACTGGCCTTGTAGCTGCCTGTGGGCATGGCGGTGCTGGTATCGGCGTGGGGCGCGGCGAGGCTGATCCGACTGGCGGGAGCGGGACTGCCGCATGACAGCGCAACGCACGTCTTGGCTGGCGATCCTCTTGTTCAGCCTTTGGCTTGCGGCCTGCGCGCGCACTCCGATTGCGAAAATGCCGCCGGTCGACCGGGCAGAGATCGCCGCCCGGATGGATGCCGATATCAAGGCGCTGGCCAGCGATGCGCTCTTGGGGCGCAAGCCTGGAACCCCCGGCAGCCGCGCCACGATTGCCTATCTCGAACGGCGGATGGGCGAGATTGGCCTCGTTTCAGGCACCAATGATCCCGGCTCCTATTGGCAACTGCCGGTCGATCTGGTCGCGACCGAACCACATGCCGGTCGCCTGACGCTCGAGCAGGGCAAGCGCATGGTCATCCTCAAGGACAGCGAGGCAGCGGTGTTCACGTCACGCCGCCGGGCGCTGGCAGCGGGCGGGCCGGGCACCGGCGTCCCCGTGGTGTTCGTCGGCAATGGCGACGGTTCGGTGCTGGGCGATGCAGTGGCGGGTGCTGCAGTGCTGATGCTTGCCGACCCAGGCCGCGATGCGGCACGGCGCGATGCGCTGCTGCGCCAGCGCGCGACCGCTGTGATCACGGTGCTGCCCGATGCTGCCGCGCTTGCTGAGGTGCGCCGCCTTGAGGAGCGTGACAGGCTGATGCTCGCCATTGACGAGCGGGACACGCTCTCGGCCTATATCACCGATGCGGCCTTGGCGCGGGCGCTCGGCCCAAAGCGCTGGAACCGGTTGAAGACCGAGGCTGGGGAAGCTGATTTCGCCCCGCTCGAACTCAATCTGGCGATCACGCTTGAGGCGAGTTCAGACCGCAGGGAATTCACCAGCCAGAACCTTATCGGCATGATCCCCGGAAGCCAGCCCGGCTCTGGCGCGGTGCTGCTGCTCGCCCATTGGGACCATCTGGGCGAATGTGGCCCGCCCGAGGCGGCGGACCGGATCTGCAACGGCGCGGCTGACAATGCGAGCGGCCTCGCGATGATGCTTGAGCTGGGGCGGCGGCTCAAGACCGGTCCGGCCCTGGGGCGCGACATCTACCTCCTCGCCACCACCGCCGAGGAGGCAGGCCTGATCGGGATCCGTTCCTTTGTCCGTAACCCGTC
>JBJTTE010000049.1:0-3046 GCA_046080005.1 Erythrobacter sp. | reverse complement strand
ATCACGCACGCCGGCGCCACCATCCTGAACACCGGCATCGGCTGGCACGAGGCGCGTGTGCCGACGATCGCCACCAGCGTGCCGCGCGGCGCCTTCGCCTGGGTGACGAAGAAGAGGTTCTGTTGCAATAGTGGAGTCGGTATCAGCGAAGCCCTGCGCCGGCAGGCTTTCAGAAGGCCAACGAGTAGAACTGATTGGCTGCGGACGAAGCTCGATCTTTGACCGCGTCAAGCTGTCCCTTCTTGATCATGTGCATCGTCTCGATGCCGGCGATCAAAGCGCGTGCGCAGCGAAAGTTCTTGAACCCGAGCATGGGGCGCACGATGCGCTTGACAGCTCGGTGGTCTTGCTCGATAAGGTTGTTGAGGTACTTCGATTGCCGTATCTCGATGTCCGCGCCCGAGTCGGCGCGGATGCCCTCGATCGCCGCCGTGTTCGCGCCGCTCTTATCGATGGTGATCTTCTCGGGAACGCCGTGCAGGTCGATGGCTCGCTCGAAGAAGCAACGCGCTGCGGCGTGGTCGCGATGGGCGCGCAGGAGGAAGTCGATCGTCTGACCGGCCTTGTCGACGGCGCGGTAGAGGTACTTCCATTGGCCACCGACCTTGACGTAAGTCTCGTCCATACGCCAACTCAGGCCGACCGGACGCTTGCGCCGGCGAAGCATCAGCGCAAGGATCGGCAGCATCTTGACCGCCCACCGGTGCACCGTTGTGTGGTCGACCATCACGCCGCGCTCGGCCATCATCTCCTCCAGATTGCGCAGGCTCAGCGGGTAGGCCGCGTACCACCGAACGCACACAAGCATCACTTCGATCGGGTAGTGCAGCCGCTTCAGCACTTTGCCCATCGCATCGTTCATGGTCTTCGTCAGCCTCTCTTGAATTTCGAGTGGGTGACCGGGGGACTACCGGGCGCCGCCGGTCGCTTTGGAGGGGCCGCGCCGGGGCGCGGGGTCAAGGGCGCGCGAACGCGCGGCGAAGCGAACCCTTGACGCCGTGACACGGCAAATACGCTCTGAAATGGCCGTGCCCGCGGCACTTTGTGGGCGCGGCCATGCAAGCCAACGGCCGTTCCCTCTTGGATGGTCACGCGCACCGGTTGCCGCATTATGAAATATTGGCACCCACTTGAAATTCAACAGAGCCCTTCGTCACGGCTTTCGTCATCGGCCTACTTTAGCCGAGTCGGCTTACTGCAACAGAACCCCCGCGAGCACCTTGCGCGCGCGGCTCATTGGCAGAGAGCGGTGCGCTGACTGTCGCCTGCTCCGATTCCTTGTAGCTCTCCAGCAGGATGGACGAAAGCGCGAAGATCTTGGCTTGCGGCGCCTCCTTGCGCCAGACCAGCCACGTCTTTGCCAGCGCGAACTTCGCGCCACGCAGCTTGTGCACGCTCAGGCGATCCCGCTCGGCATAGCTTTCAAGCACGCTGTGCGGCACGAGCGCGACGCCCATGCCGATCGCCGCGCAGCCAAGAATGAGGTGGTAGGAGCCGACTTCCACGATGCGCGCGGGCACGATGGCGCCGCGCGCGAACCAGTCCTCCAGGCGCTTGCGGTGCGGGCAGCCGGGGTGGAATGCCAGGATGGCTATTTTCGCCACGTCCTTCGGGGAGGCGATTGGCGCATGCCGGGACTCCGCCACAAGCACCAGTTCCTCCTCGTAGATGGGCAGGGTCTCCAACTGCGGATCTGCGACGGGATCGGCGATGAGCGCTACGTCCAATTCTCCCCGCAGCACCTGCCGCACCAAGCTGCGCGGCTCACCGGAATACAGTTCCAGCGCCACCTGGGGGTAGCGTCGGTGGAACCGTCCGAGCGGTTCGGGCAGGCGCACCGCCGCTGTGCTCTCCATCGAGCCTAGGCGCAGCACGCCCGTGGGCCGGTCGGCCTTGATGGCGTCCGTCGCTTCCTGCGCCAGATCGAGGATGCGATCCGCATAATTCAGCAGGATCTTGCCCTCCGGCGAGAGCTGCAGTCGCCGACCCCTACGCATGAACAGTTGCACGCCGAGCTTTTCTTCCAAGTGCTGGATGCGCGCGGTCACGCTCGACTGCGCGCGGTGAAGGCACTGCGCAGCGGTCACCACGCCGCCGGTGTGGACCACGGCCCGGAAGACCATCAAATCTGAGAATTCCATATATCGCCTCTCCCGAACCAATCGTTCGCCAGAACTCGTTTTCGAACTGTATTGATTCCCGATAACCTTGTCATCCGATTGCGCCGCAATGATGAATACCTGAAGGAGTAAAAAATGAAAGTCGGACTGATCGGTGTCGGCGTCATGGGGGACCCGATGGCCAAGAACCTCAAGAAGGCGGGACACGACGTCATCGTGTACAGCAGGACGCCGACCAAGTGCGACCCCCTGCGGGCGCTGGGGATCAAGGTTGCCGATTCAGCGCACCAGGCCATTGCGGCCTCCGAGGCGACCATCCTCATGGTGCCGAGCCATGTGGAAGTCGACCAGGTGCTGAAATCGTCGCCCGATGGCGACATCGTCGCGCCGGTGGCCAATCGAACGATCATCCTCATGTCGACGATTTCGCCGGCCTATTCCGCCGAATTGGGCAACAAGCTCGCGGCGGCCGGCGGGCGCTATGTGGAGGCGCCGGTATCCGGCTCTAAGGTCCCTGCGGAAAATGCGCAGTTGCTGATTCTGGCGTCCAGCGCCGAGCCGGTGCACATCGACGGGGTGCAGCCGTTGTTCGACGCGCTGGGCAGGAAGACGGTGCGTTGCGGCGCCGTACCGACGGCCATGCGCATGAAGCTGGCAAACCAACTGCTGCTCATTCTCTGGTTCGAGGCGATCACCGAGGCGACGCATTTCGCCAAGGAAACCGGCTTGGACGTGCAGCTGTTCCTGGAGATGATGCAGGCAGGGCCGCTCGCCAATGATGTCCTGCGCTCGAAGGTTGCCAAGCTCGCGAGCGATGACTTCTCCGAGCAGGCGCCGATCCGCAATGTGGCGAAGGACATCGGCTTGGTGTGCGAAGAGGCGTCACGCGGGGGCGTGTGGGTACCGATCGCCGAGGCCAACCGCGC
>JBJTTE010000048.1:0-4176 GCA_046080005.1 Erythrobacter sp. | reverse complement strand
GCGCCAAAGAAGCGGGCATGCACGGCGCCCACTGCGTCCTGATCAGCAGGATCGGTCAAGAGCATTCGGGTGCGCACTACATCCGCCGCCGATCCACCCAGTGCTTCAAGCGCAGCGACGATGATGGTGCAGCAGCGCTCCGCTTGCGCCGCCACATCCCCAGGCGTGGTGGCGCCATCAGGCTCGACCGGGCCGGTGCCAGCAATGATGATGCGATCACCCACACGCACGGCACGGGCGAAACCAAAGCGCGCTTCGTAAGGCGAGCCCGAGCTGACCCACGCCCGCTCCGTCATCCGCAAGTGACGTCCGTGATCTTCATCTTTGCGTCATAGCGGACGTTCACCCGGTCCTCACGGTAATCCATCGTCCACGCACCATCCGGCGGCCCCCAGCGCAAGGTGCGCGCGCCGCTCTCGGCCAGGATCGTCTCGCCAAGCGATTTCGTCGCCTCGCGCCCGACATGACGCTGGGTGGGCGCGGCATCGCAGGTCATCGGGATCGGCGGGGAGGACACCGGACCGGTAACGTCGGGGTCGTCATCATTGATGCTGACGACGCAGCCCGAAATGCCCAGTGCCAGAACGCCCGCCGTCAGGGTGCGTGTTATTGCCTGCCGCATCTCTTCCATCTCCGTCAATCGCGCCGCACCTTAATGACGACAGCCCGCAAGCCTTATCACGCAGGAGCTAAGCTGATGAAGGGCCACCAATGCCATTGAACGGCTCAGCCCGTGTGCTTGTCGAGTTCGTCGCCGGTCACACTCACCACATGCAGCAGGTTGGTCGCGCCTGGCGTGCCGAACGGCACCCCGGCCAGCACGATCAGCTTGGCCCCGGCAGTAGCAAACCGGTGGCGCAGTGCCATCCGCTTGCTCTTGCCGATAAGCTCTTCAAAACTGGCGATGTCCTTGGTCGCCACCGCATGCGCGCCCCATAGCAAGCCCATCCGGCGGGCGGCGCGGATCGAGGGGGTCAGCACCAGAACCGGCGTTGCCGGGCGTTCGCGCGCCACCCGCCGCGCAGTCGAGCCGCTCAAGGTGAAGACCGTAATCGCGCTGATCGGGACGGTATCGGCGATAGTCATGCAGGCGTGTGCGAGCGCATCAGAGGTCGTGGCATCAGGCGGTGTTTCAAGGAAGCGGACCCGCGCCTTATAGCCCTCATCGCCTTCGACCTGCACGGCAATGCGGTCCATCATCGCGACCGACTCTTCAGGCCATGCGCCCGCAGCGCTTTCGGCCGACAACATCACTGCATCGGCTCCATCATAGACCGCATTGGCAACGTCGGAGACTTCGGCGCGGGTCGGCGTCGGTGCCTCGATCATGCTCTCCAGCATCTGAGTGGCCACGATCACCGGCTTGCCCGCGCGCCGGGCCATGCTGACGATCTTTTTCTGGAGTGGCGGCACCTCGTAGGGTTCGAGCTCAACGCCGAGGTCACCGCGCGCTACCATGATGGCGTCGGCAAGCTCGATAATCGCATCCAGCCGGTCGACCGCCCTTGGCTTCTCGATCTTGGCGCAGATTGCCGTGCCGCGGGTGCCGATCAGTTTGCGCGCATCGGCAATGTCCTCGGGCCGCTGCACAAAGGACAGTGCAATCCAGTCCGCCCCATGCTCGGTCGCAAAGGCCAGGTCGCGCCGGTCCTTGTCTGTGAGCGCCGGGATCGGCACTTCAGCATCGGGCACGTTGACGCCCTTGCGATCAGAGATAACCCCGCCGACCTCCGCCGAGCACAGAATGCGGCTGTCATCCGCTTGAAGCACCTTCAGGCGGATCTTGCCGTCATTGATCAGCAGGCGCTGGCCGCGTTCCATGATCCCGAACAGTTCCGGATGCGGCAGGCATACGCGGTTTTCATCACCAAGCGTGTCGTCGCGGTCGAGCACGAAATGGCCCGAATGGCGGATCACCGCCTGCCCCTCTTTGAAGGTGTCAACCCGCAGCTTGGGCCCCTGAAGGTCGGCAAGGATCGCGATCGGGCGGGCAAATTGCTTTTCCAGTGCGCGGATCGCGTTGATCGCTGCCTCGTGATCGGCATGCACCCCATGGCTCATATTGAGGCGGAAAGCGTCCGCCCCGGCCCGCATCAGCCGTTCAAGCATTTCGGGGGAACGGCTGGCCGGGCCGATGGTCGCGAGTATCTTGACCTTGCGGCCGCGTGGATCGATCCTGGACTGGTCGCGTCGTGACATTTTTGGCTATCCCTCTTAAGCGAAGCCTATGGCACAGGCGGATTTCAACTCAATGAAAAGCCGCGATGTGTAGCAATCCGGATCCGCTCGACAGCCTCGACGACGCACAAGCCGCAGCGGCATTCCGTCACCTAGTCCGGCATCTGCGGCATCGCCATGACGCACAGAATATCGAGCTGATGGGGCTTGCGGGCTTTTGCCGCAATTGCTTGGCCGACTGGATCCGCGAGGCGGGCTACGCGGGCGACAAAGAGGCAGCGCGCGAAGTGATCCACGGGATGCCGAGCGCCGATTGGAAGGCGCAATTCCAGTCACCCGCCACCGACGAACAGCTGGCGCGGATGGCGGCAAGTGTGAAGTTGAACGAAGGGGCAAAATTGGCAGAGGGCGGACACTAATCAGAGGGACGCGGCATCGAGACGATAGAGTTCGACCTCACCGAAACTCTTGGGCAACGTAACCCGCCCGGCGGGGGTAAAGCGGCAATCGCGACAGTCCGCCATAAGTAACGCAGCTGCGAAGCTCTCTGTGCAGTAGACCCCGCCGACCGGGGTCACCGGCTCGATCCTTGCGGTGCGATTGACTTCACTGCCGTACCACAGGCGGTTGCCTGTGATCCGATCGGTGCCGACCCATACAGGGCCGTAGTGTAACCCTATGCGCATTCCTGCGATGTCCCCCGTCGGGGTCAAAGCGGACGGCAGGTCCTTCAGCCGAGCCTGCAACGCCAGTGCTAGCGAAGCCGCGATTGCCGGCGTGTCGATCACCGCATAAATCGCGTCACCCCAGGTATTGCGGAACTCGACATGGTCGCCGAAGCGGTTCAGAACCTCAGCAATCCCGCCCATAACTTCGTCCATGAAGCGAGGGAGTTCGCGCTCCCCAAGCCGCGAGAAGCCCTTGTAGTCAGCAAACAGGATCGACCGGATCTCGCGTCTGGTGCCCCGCCCGATCGTCGTCCGCTCGGGAAAGACGAGGTCCCGCGGCACAGGTCCCGCGGGAATGGCGACGGTTCGTCCGCCGAGGCTTTGCCAAACGCGGATATCGGCCTTTGTTCCGGCGAGGCCGGTCAGCGAGAGTGAAGCGAGGCTGTCCGAGACGACCGCCACCTGCAATGCCTCACGCCCCTCCGCTTGGGAGCGCAGCACTGCCAACCCCATCGCATAGCGGCTGTTGTACGCGAACTGGTTATCATCGCCGACGTAATCACCGGGCGTTGCGTAATGGAGTGAGGCTGCTGCCGATCGGCAGGCTTGGTATCGCGGCAGCCAAGCTTCACCGCCGCAGAGCACACTTTCGGCTACGAAGTCCTCTTCCGCGAAGGGCAGCACGACGTTGAGATCGGCTCCGCGCGCCAGAAGCGCCTCTGCAATGAGGATATCCGCTCCGCAGGCGAGTGGGCCGAAACCGGTACATACTGCCTCATCCTCAAGCCTTGCGGCGATGCGCTGCGCCAAGTCTGCCTCGACCGGGCTATTGGCGACGAACATATGCCCGCAATATACTGCGATTTTGCCCTTCATCTGGTCATTCCGTTGCAGCGAAATTGATCGTTCCGGCGTGGACATAACCGACGGTTCCGTCGCTCCGCTGGACCAGCCAGTATTCGGTGGCCTGTACTACAGTGCGCAGGTTCTCCCCCATCGGGATCACCAAGGTGGATCCAGTAAGCTGCATGTTTGCATCAACCACGGCAAACGGCGTTCCAGTGGGTGCGATGACAGTGACGTAAATCCCGGTAAAGCCGGTGGCAGCGTCAACTGCGTCACTGTAGTTTCCGCTTAGCGCCTCGGAGACTTCCGGCGCAGCGGGAGTAGCGGGTGCTGCCGAAGGAGCGGGCGCAGGCTCGGGAGCTTCGTCCGGATCAGAATTGGTCTCTGTCGGCGTCGCCGTCTGACCGTCGATTGGCGGACTGGGTGGTGCGGCCTCTTGCGGCGCGAGGGCGGCAAGCGCGAGCAGCAGCGCGATCACTAAGAG
>JBJTTE010000047.1:0-8545 GCA_046080005.1 Erythrobacter sp. | reverse complement strand
TGATCGCCCTTCCCGCTTGCGGGAGGGGAGCGAGACTTGGCGGCTTGCCGCCTAGTCGCAGCGGGGTGGGCCTGCGCGACGTTGGTGGCTCCGCCCCACCCCTAACCCCTCCCGCACGCGGGAGGGGGATTCTTTTCCTCTGCGTCTCTCTTTCCTCTGCGCTCTCTGCGTGAAACCCCTTCTTGCCCCCGAGCACTGCCCTCTTCGCGTCTTCGTGTCTTCGTGTGAACCGATACGCTGGAGCCCCCACCTCGGGCCCCTCCCCGAGGGGAGGGGAGTTATCGCCCCCACCCCCTCCCCTGAAGTGGCGGGGGCTTTTCATTTTCCTACTCCCGGCAAACCTGTCACCCCTCGCGCCATGAGTGACAAGCGCCCCCCTGCCGCTCGCCCTTCCCGCTCTGCTGGCGTGCGGCCTGTTGCGCGGATCAAGCGCAAGATTGCGCGGCAGGCGACCTCCTCGGTGGCTTACGAACTCGTGCCGCCCGCGCCCGATGATCCGCTGCTCGATTTCATGCCGGTGCCGCATGTCGCGGCGCGGTCAAACTCGATCACGCCCGAGGTGCAGCGCGCCTTTATCGCCCAGCTCGCCGCAACCGGGATCGTCAGCCAAGCCGCGCGCCATGTCGGCAAGAGCATGGAGGCGATCTACAAGCTGCGCCAGAAGCCGGGGGCCGAGGGGTTTAGGGCGGCGTGGGATGCGGCGCTCGACCGGGGGGTGAGCCGGCTGGAGGATTCGGCGCTCGCCCGCGCGATCGAGGGCGAGGAAAAGCCGATCCTCCACGCGGGCAAGCTCATCGGGGTCGAGCGGCGGCATAATGAGGCGCTGGTGATGTTCTTCCTCCGGAACCGCCTCCCCCACCGCTATGACCAGCAAAAGGATATTGGCCCCGCCCATCCGCTCTACCAGAAGGTCGCGGCGGCCTATGAGGCGGAGCGCTAACGGCTGAACAATACGCCCGAGGCGCGGGCGCGCGAGCGCAAGAGCATCGATACGATGGTGGCGCGCTGGTTCAAGGGCTTCACCAAGCTGTGGGAAGAGCGGCTGGAGGCGGTGGGGATCCAGCTGAGTGATCCGGTGTTCCAGGAACGCGCCGAACAGCTGAAGGCCGAGGGGCGCTGGCCGCTGGAGCGGCCCGAGCTGTTCGGGATCAAGATCGAACTCGCCGATGAGGATGATGACGAGGATTAGATCAGCTTTCCGCCGTCCATCCGGGCTGCGATGTCCTCGCTCACACGCCCTGCGGGCGCGTCGCTGCGGGCAGCCGGTCGGCCTTGCGGTCGCTGTGCAACCGGGGGCTATCAGGCCAACCGGGTCTAACTAGGCACTCAAGAATGCCACCAGCGCCTTGACCTTCTTGCTGCGCCATTGCGGCGCGGGGGCGAGCAGCCAATAGGCGCGGATCGCAGGCTCGGGCTCGGTCAGCGCGGTGAGGCGGCCCTGCGCGAGCGCGCTCTCGGCCAGCGCCAGCGGGAGGATGGTGCGGCCCATCCCCGCGAGCGCCGAGGCGAGCGCCTGTCCGGGCGAGCCTGCGCGGATGCAGGGGTTGATCCCCTCGGGCAGCGGCATGGCGGGCCAGTCGATCCACGCATCGCGGTGCTCGGGCGCGGCGACCGTCACGCGCAGCGCGGGCGCGAGTTGCACCCCTTGGAGATCGCCCGGCCCGTCGACCAGCCGGATCGCGATATCGAGGTTCGCTTCGGTAAAGTCGGCATGCTCGTCAGGGGCGATGATATATTGCACCCCCCCTGCGTCCGGCGGCGCGCTCGCCTGGAAGCGCGCGAGGCGGGGGGCGAGCCACTCGGCGTAGAAGGCGCGCGGGACGGCGATGGTGTAGCGGTCCGAGGCCTGGCTGGCCTGCATCGCGGCGACGCTCTCTTCAAAGCTGAGGAAGCCTTCGCGCAAGGGATCAAGCCCCGCCTCGCCCTCGGGCGTGAGTTCAAGCCCCTTGGAGGTGCGGCGGAACAGGACGACGCCGAGCACATCCTCGAGCGCGCGGATCTGCTGGCCGACTGCGGCGGGGGTGACGGCGAGGTCGTCCGCGGCGCGGGTGAAGGAGAGGTGCCGCGCGGCGGCATCGAACACGCGCAGGGCGTTGAGGGGCAGGTGGGTGCGCTTCACGGGCGGTGGATTAGGCCCGCGCGCTCGGCATCGCAAGCGTCAAGCGGGGCTTACCGGGGGGAGCGGCCCTCGGCCGTCTCGGGCGCGGCGAGCGGGAAGAAGGGGATGCGCACCTCGGCCGGCGAGCCATCGGCACGCTCGAAGGTGTAGAAGCCCTCCATCGAGCCGAACGGGGTCGTCAGCGGGCAGCCCGAGACGTAGTCATGGCTCTGACCGGGCGCGAGCAGCGGCTGTTCGCCGACCACACCCTCGCCATCGACATGGTTCACCATCCCGCGTCCATCGGTGATGCGCCAGTGGCGGGTGCGCAGCCGCAGCGCCTCGTGCGAGGCATTCTCGATGCGGATGTGATAGACCCAGAACCACTTGCCCGCCTCCGGATGCGACTGCTCCGGCAGGTAGTTGACGGCGACCCTTACGGTGACCCCGTCGGTGGTTGCGGCGTGCTCGAAAAATTCCTTCATGTCGGTTCCAAGGTTAGCGACTCTTCGCTTACTCACAAGAGGGCAACGCGCGTAATCCGAACTATATCCCGAAATGCGCGAAGCGCAGCGGATAGCTTGGCGCGGGGCGCGCATCTGGGCTAGAGCGGGCGGTCGGCCCGTGGCAGGGCGGTGCAGCGGCGAAAGGCAGATATGAGCGCGAAAGATCACGGTTCAGCAGCCCCCGGAACTGTCACTCGCCGCAGCATGATCGGCGCGCTTGGGGTCGCCGGGCTGGCCGGGCTGACGGGCGGTTGTGTGATGCGCGGGGAGACCCAGCGCAGCCCAACCAAGCCCGCCGAGACGACAAAGGTCACACCAGCGCCAACCCAAACGGCGATGGGCCCGCCGGTCGATCCCGGGGCTGATCTTGCGCCCGATCTGGTCGATCTCGCCCGGTTTGACCCGCGCCTCAAGCTCGACCTGCGCTACGCCACCGCCGCCAACTTCATGGGCCGGGTGCTCTACCCGGTCGCCCGCGCCCTCGCGCAGCGTCCGGTCGCTGAGGCGCTGACCCGGGTCCAGACCCGCGCTGAGGCAGCGGGCTACGGCCTGCTGATCTTCGATGCCTATCGCCCCTGGCACGTCACCAAGATGATGTGGGACGAGACCCCGCCCGCCCAGCGCGAGTTTGTCGCCAACCCGGCCAAGGGGTCGCGCCACAACCGCGGCTGTTCGATCGACCTCAGCCTGCATCGCGGCGGGGTAGAGGTGGTGATGCCCAGCCCCTTTGATGACTTCACCCCGGCCGCCTATCGCAGCAACACCTCGGCCCCGCCCGAGGCGCTCGCCGCCAGCAAGTTGCTGACCGAGATGATGGTCGCCGAAGGCTTCAAGACCATCCCGCACGAATGGTGGCATTTCGACTGGGCCGAATGGAGCCGCTACCCGATCATGGACGTGCCGCTCGACGTCATCACGGCGGGGTGAGGAGAATGGCCGGAAACTGCTCTAGGGCGGTTTCCGACCAACCTGACCTACCCTGACGGAGCCGAATTGGGCACAGGGCAAGGCGAGAGGAGTGAGCGATGCAGCGCATCGTGAGCGACGATCAACGTAGCCCTGTGCCCAATTCGGCCCGCCCCGGCGGGGTCGGCGTTCTGAAGCCCGCTGGCGTCGTCACGCCGCTTGCAGGGGCAACCAGCCCCTGCCGCGCGCCTTTCCTGTCCAGCGGACTTCTGAACGCGATCAGGGTGGGTCAGGTTGGTCGGAAACCGCTCTAGGGCGTGGGCGCGGTTCCCACGGCCGCCGCGCTGGTCACCGCGACGACTGCAGGAGGAGCAGCACCGGCCGGGTTGTGCTCGGCCAGAAACTTCTCAAGCGCCTCGAACCAGGCCAGAGCATTCTCGGGGCTTGAGAAGCTGTGCCCCTCACCCTAGATCACTAGCGTCTGCGGCGGAATCGGCGCGGTACGGGCCGCCTTTTCAAAGACATTGTACTGGCTCATCGGTACACGCTGGTCCTTGGTGCCATGCGCGAGCAGCACCGGCCGCGACAATTGTTCGGCTGCACGATAGGGGGAGACCGTATCGAGATCGGCGGTACCATCGCCGCGCACCTTTGCCGACCACACCTTGTTGACGCGCTTGCTGAGGTAGCCGCGATCATACTTGAGCAGCTTCGTCCAGTCGGTCACCCCGGCCCAGCTCGCCGCGCAGCGATAGCGTTCGGGATTGCGCAGCACCGCCCAGAGCGCCGCATAGCCGCCATAAGAGCCGCCGACGACGCACACGCGCTTGGGGTCAGCGATGCCCTCAGCCACCGCCCAGTCCATGGCATCATCAAGATCATCCTGCATCTTGCGGCCGATCTGGCCGTTGCCGAGCGCGAAAAAGGCATTCCCATAGCCGCCAGAGCCCCGATAATTGGGCTGGAGCACGGCATAGCCGCGATTGGCCAGCAGCTGGACTTCGTCATTATATTCAAGCTTGTCGCGCACGCCGAACGGTCCGCCATGCGGCATCACAATCAACGGCAGGGCCTTGGCCTCGCGCCCGCGCGGCAAGGTCAGATAGCCGCGGATCGGGGTCCCGTCGCGCGCGGTGTATCGCACCGGCTTGGGCTTTGCCAGGCTGCGATAATCGAGCCCCGGCCGATATTGCGAGACCTCCCGCAGCAGCTTGGCCGCCGGATCGTAAAGGTAAAGCACCCCGGGATCGCTCTCTCCCCCGGCATAGACCAGCATCCGCGCATTGTTCTCGGAGCGGCTGACCATCCACACCTCTCCGGCGCCGAGCGCCTTGCGCAGCCCACGGTCATGGCGCGCCATTTCGGGATCAAACCAGTGAACTTCGTCACGGTCAGACGTGTAGAAGGCTGCGAAGGGCTTGCCCTCTCTCAGAACCGCGCTTTCGACATCCAAGTCGGGATGCTCGTAGACCGTTTCAATCACCTCGCGCTTGGCAAAATTGAAACGGCGCAAGGCAACGCGGCCATTTTCGCCTTCAGACAGGACATAGCCTTCATCTGAGCCATTGACGATTTGCAGCGTATCCCAAAGACCCTCGCGGTCGTCATCCTGCAGCCGCGCCACGAGCGCGAGCGGTCCGCCAGCGGTAGCGCGGTAATAGACCTTCAGCTTGCCATCGACAAAGCCGGTGCCCATCCGCACCACGCCCTGATCATCAGCGTCCCAGTTCCACACGCCCTCGCGCGGCTGCTGCACGGTCGTGATTTTTCCGTTCGGCGCGAGATCGTGGCGCTGGACAGCCGGATAATCATAGGGCGTTTGCTGGATGGCGACGAGGATATAGGACCCATCTTTGGCAACGTGGATCACATTGTCGTTTTCCACGACGGTGCTGCGCGAAAACAGCCGGGTCAGCGCTCCGGTGCTGACCTCGAAGAGGAAAAGACGCGTGTAGCGCACCTCATCGCCGAAGAAGTCACCTGGGGTCGAAACCGACAGCAGCAGCTTGCCATCGCCAACCCAGCGATACCATTCAAAATCATCGCTCGGTTCGAGCGCGACGGCACCCGCCAATTTGCCAGAGACAGTATCGGAAATCACAAAGATCGGATTGCCATCCTTGTAGCGCATGAACGCCATCATCACGCCGTTGGGCGACAGCTTGGCGTCCCAGAAGGCGGGGCGCGCGGCGAACTGGCTGGCAGGGATCGACGGCGGCAGGGTTTCTACTGGCGCGGCGGCGGCGGGGGCCGGTGCAGGCGCTGCGGCCTGCTGAGCAATGGCGCTGCCATGGCCGAGCGGCAGGCCGACGACCAGCGCCACCCCGGCGACATACCGGAAAATCTGCTGCACGTGAGGTGCGTCCCTTGCGAATCCCTGATGCGCGAAATCTATGATTTGGCGAAAGCTTGGCAAGGGACTTTGCGCAGAAATTTGCGCTACATGCCGACCCGGAAAGAGACCGGCAGGAGGAAGCGGTTTCCTGGAGCAACATCCCCGCCGACAATCAGCCGGGTCGCCGCCACCCCGGCGCGGGCCGGTTCGTTGAATATCGGGTGATCACAATCGGGCCGGATGTCTTGAGGCACGCCAGCTGCATCAAGCGTGAAGGAGACCACACACCGTCCTTCGATCCCGTCTCGAAGCGCGCCAACAGGATAGATGAATTGCGGCGACACGGCGTAGCGCTCGGCACTGCGCAGCGGAAGCTCCATCGCATGCGCCGCATCGCCCAGTCCGGCTGGTGATTCGGCGTCTGTCGGCGTTTCGGCCTGCGTTTCAGGTGGTGTCTGGGCCGCGACGGGCAACATCGGGACTACGCACAAAAATGGCGCAAGGACCCAAAAATGCCGCATGATCACCGCTCCCCGTATTGCCTCAGCCCTGGGCGAGCAATTCCTCGATCTGGCCGAGGCGTTCCTTGCCGAAGAACATTTCGCCCCCAAGCCCCTTGGCGCCCGGCTTGCCGACAAACATGGTCGGGATGCCGAAAGCGCCGCGTGCGACGACCGCATCGGTATTGGCGGCAAGGCCCTGCTTGACTTCATCGGTCTGGGCGCGGGCGAGCAGGTCAGCGGCGTCAAAGCCTGCCGTACTGGTGATCGCCCCGAGCACCTCGGGCGATGACACGTCAACTCCCTCTTCCCAGATCGGGCGGAGCAGGCATTCTGCAAATTGTACACCGCGCCCATCCTGGTCAGCGGCAAACAGCAAGCGCTGGAGCAGGATCGAGTTGAACGGGAATTGCGGGTGGAGGCGATATTTGGTCAGGCCGTGCTTGGCGATAAAGCGCTGCATTTCGAGCATCGCATAGGCGTTCTTGCCTTTGACCTCGGCGTCGCGGATCATCGGCGGGGCATTGCCGGTGAGCTTGTGCATGCCGGCGAGGAATACCGGGATCACGTCAAGCTCGGCCTCATAACGGCTCAGCAATTCGCGCAGCGGCCACCAGATCAGGTAGGCGTTGGGCGAGACGAAATCGAACACCAATTCAACGCGGTTGGCCATATCGGGTTATCCTCACATCCCCGCCGCTGCGAGGGCTTGGTCCAAATCTTCGGTGAGGTCGGCGATGTCTTCGAGCCCCACATTGATGCGCAGCAGGCCTTCAGTCACGCCCATCGCCGCGCGCGCCTCGTCGCCCATATTGGCATGGGTGCTGGAGGCCGGGTGACACATGAGCGAGCGCGCATCGCCGATATTGTTCGAGATATCGATCAGGTTGAGCGCATCGAGCAGCGCGAAGGCGCGCGCCCGCGTGCCGACATCAATCGCGAAGATCGGCCCGGTCGCGTCCATCTGCGCCAGCGCGAGGTTGTGGCGCGGGTGGCTCGGCAGGCCGGGATGGAGCAGATGCCCCCCGGCCTTGGTGATGCGCGGTTCGAGGAACTGGCCCAGCGCCACCGCCTGTTCGGACTGCTTGAAGGCGCGCAGCGGGAGCGTTTCGAGCCCCTTCATCACCACCCACGCATTAAAGGCGCTGAGCGTCGGCCCGGTGTTGCGCTGGAACGGCATCAGCACCTCGTCGATCCACTGCTTCGACGCGCAGATCGCGCCCGCCAGCACGCGGCCCTGCCCGTCCATCAGCTTGGTGGCGGAGTAAGCCACGACGTCCGCGCCGAACTGCATGGGGCGCTGGAGCACGGGCGAGGCAAAGGCATTGTCGACCACCGTGGTGATCCCGTGCGCCTTGGCGAGGCCGCAGACGTGAGCGAGATCGACGATATCGAGGGTCGGGTTGGCCGGGGTTTCGAAGAAGAACACGCGGGTCGTCGGCTGGATCGCGGCTTCCCATGCGGCATTGTCGGCGCTGTCGATGATGGTGACGTCGATGCCGAACTTGGGCAGCAGGTTGTCGCACAGCCAGCGGCAGCTCCCGAAGGCAGCGCGCGCGGCAACCACATGGTCGCCGGTCTTGAGTTGACACAGCAGCGCGGCGGTCATTGCCGCCATCCCGCTCGCCTGCGCGCGGCACGCCTCGGCCCCTTCGATCAGCGCGATGCGCTCTTCGAGCATGGCAACAGTGGGGTTCTGGAGGCGCGAATAGGTCATGCCCACCGCCTCGCCCGCAAAGCGGTCGGCGACGGTCTGGGCATCGTCATAGGTATAGCCCGAAGAGAGGAACAGCGCCTCGCTGGTCTCGCCATGTTCGGAACGCCAGGTGCCGCCGCGCAGCGCGCGGGTTGCGGGGCGCCATTGCGCTGTGGTTGCGCGGTCCATGCCGGTGGTCTTTTTCATCGCGCGGCTCTCTAGGACGGTGCGGGGCCGCCCGCAAGCAGGCCAGCAGCCAATCCAGCGCTCGCCGTTTCGCCGTGTCCGACGGCTGAGAGCATCAGCGCGCCCTCGATCAGCGTCATCAGATAGCGCGCGCCGCCAGCCGGGTCAGGATCATCAGCGGGCATCTGCCGCTCCAGCCAGTCCAGCTGCTGGGTCATCATCCGCTCTGCCGCCTCGCGATAGCCGGGCACGCCGCGCGCCGCGCCTGCGACGATGTCCCACCACAGCACCAGGAAGGCCTGCATCGTCGGATTGCTG
>JBJTTE010000046.1:0-8601 GCA_046080005.1 Erythrobacter sp. | reverse complement strand
TCTTCAGCCGCTTGGCCAAGCCCGGCTTACGGGGTTGGGGGGTGTTCATCGGTTCACCGCCTCCGCTTGGGCATGGGTGCCTGAGCGGGCGCAAGACAGGCGGGGATGGGTTGGACGAGGCATGATTGCCTATATGGGTAGCATAGTAGGTGTGACCAGTAGATGAATCAGGACACGCGAGCTCTTTACTCACCCACGGTCGCGCATCAGCCGCGCCTTGTCGCGTTTCCAGTCGCGTTCCTTGATACTGGCGCGCTTGTCGTGGGTCTGCTTGCCCTTGGCGAGCGCTAGCTCGACCTTCGCACGGCTTGTGCGGTTGAAATAGATCATCAAGGGCACCAGCGTCATGCCCTTGCGCTCGACCGCACCGAACAGCTTGCCGATTTCACGCTCGTGCAGCAGCAGCTTGCGCGGGCGGCGCGGTTCGTGATTCAGGCGGTTGCCGTGGCTGTATTCGGGGATATTGGCGTTGACGAGCCAGACCTGCCCATCGCGCACCTCGGCATAGCTTTCCGCGATCGACGCCTCGCCTGCCCGCAGCGCCTTGACCTCGGTGCCCTGCAGCATCAGTCCGGCCTCGTAAACGTCTTCGACATGATAGTCGAACCGCGCGCGGCGGTTCTCGGCGACGATCTTGAGCTTGTCGAAGGTGGCGGGTTTGGGACGAGCCATAAGGCGGCGCGATGTAGGC
Source organism: Erythrobacter sp. (assembly GCA_046080005.1). Classification (GTDB taxonomy): domain Bacteria; phylum Pseudomonadota; class Alphaproteobacteria; order Sphingomonadales; family Sphingomonadaceae; genus Erythrobacter. Next base: position 7,910 of record JBJTTE010000046.1, on the reverse strand, counting down.
GCGTGGGGCACAAAAAGCGAGGGGCTTTGCGCTTTGTGCGCGCGCGGGTTAGCATTCCAGCCGTGATATAGGGGGGAGCGCATAAATGACTACGCCAGAACCGTTCATGATGGCGGGCGAAAGCATCGCCCCGGGCAACTCGCATGATATCGTTTTTCCGATCAGCACGATGGCGAACGGCACTGCCTCATCGCTGGCGGTGCGGGTGCTGCACGGGGCCAAGCCCGGCCCAACCGTGTTTATCAGCGCGGCGATCCACGGTGATGAAATTATCGGGACGGCGATTATCCAGCGGCTCGCGCAGCAGCTTGAGCCGGAGACGCTCGCTGGAACCGTGCTGCTGGTACCGGTGGCCAACATCTTCGGCTTTACTGCGCATACCCGTTACCTGCCCGATCGGCGCGATCTCAACCGCTCCTTTCCAGGAAGCGCGAAAGGATCGCTGGCGGGCCAGCTTGCGCATATCTTTTACCGCGAGGTGGTGGAACGCTGCGAACTCGGGATCGACATCCACTCGGCGGCGATCCACCGCTACAACCTGCCCCAGATCCGCATCGCCGCTGGCAATCGTCGGTTGGTGGAACTGGCGATGGCGTTCGGCGCGCCGGTGATCATCGAGAGCCCGCTGCGTGACGGCAGCTTGCGCGATCTCGCGCAGAAGAAGGGCGTCGAGATGCTGCTGATGGAGGCGGGCGAGGCGCTGCGGTTTGACCGACTGTCGATCGAAACCGGGGTCGAAGGCGTCGAGCGGGTGCTCGCGCATCTAGGCATGATCGGGGCAGATGACGGGCTCACTACGGTCGGCATTCCGGCCCGCGCCAACCGTTCGGTCTGGGTGCGCGCACCGCGTGGCGGAGTCACACACCGGGTTTGCAAAAGTGGCGATCCGGTCCGGGCGGGCGATCTGCTCGCCTGTGTCGCGGGCCTGTTCGGCGAAGACGCACAAGACCTGGTTAGCCCGGTCGATGGCATTATCATCGGCCATGCGACGCTCCCCGTGGTGTATCAGGGCGATGCTTTGTTCCACATTGCCGTGATCAATCACCCGGAGCGCGTGGGCGAGCGCATCGATTCCATCACCGACGCAATTCTCGCCAGCGAACCCGAGGGCTTTGCCGAGCGGCTACTCGACGAAGACGAGGTGGTTTAGGCTGGGATCACCCCAGCCGATACCAATGCCTCGTCCACCGCGCGTTTGGCTTCTTCCGAGCATTCGACCAGCGGCAAGCGCACTTCGGGCTCGATCCAGTCGTGAACGCGGCTCAGCGCATATTTTACCGGCGCAGGGCTGGCGTCGGAGAACATCGCGTAGTGCAGCGGGAACAGGCGGTCGTTCAATTGCCGCGCCTTCTTCAATTCATTGGCGGCGATCGCCTGGTGGAACTCGGCGCAGAGCGCAGGGGCGACATTGGCGGTGACCGAAATGCACCCGCGTCCGCCCGCTGCGGCGTGGGGCATCCACAGCTCGTCATTGCCGGAGAGCTGGCAGAACTCGCGCCCGATCCCCATGCGGTGGTCGGCGACGCGGCTCAGGTCACCGCTCGCGTCCTTGATGGCGATGATCCGGTCCGGGTACTTGCGCACCAGCTCAACCACCGTGTCATCGAGGATGTCGGTCACCGTGCGCGCGGGCACGTTATAGAGCACGATCGGCAGGTCGCAGTTTTCGGCCAGAAAGCTGAAATGGGCGATCAGGCCGCGCTGGCTCGGGCGATTGTAGTAGGGCGCAACGCAAAGCCCCGCCGCCGCCCCTGCCTTCTTGGCGAAATTCATATGCAGCTGGGCATTGCGCGTATCATTCGACCCGCAACCCGCGATCACCGGCACGCGGCCCGCTGCCTGCTCGATACACACCTCGATCACCCGGTGATGCTCGGCATTGGAGAGGGTCGAGGCCTCGCCCGTGGTCCCGCACGGCACCAGCGCTGCGCTGCCATTGGCGATCTGCCAATCGACCAGCCTGCGGAAAGCGGATTCGTCAAACGCTCCGCCGCGAAAAGGAGTCACCAGAGCGGGTATCGAACCGCTGAACATTGCCTTTGTCCTGTCTTCATCGTTAGATAGTGAAACAAGCGGGTCTCTCCCCCGACCGTCCACCGTTCATCGCCTGATAAGGAGCCGATTGGCATCATGTCCAGTATGGTCCGTAAGCTACTGTTATCATCACGGATTTATGCTGCCGCTCTGAGCCTCGGAGTGGTGCCGGGCGCGGCTGCGCCGCTGATCGCGCAGGATTGGGGCAGCAGCAATGATCTGGTTGCGCGCCAGCCCACAGCGATCGACGGTGCCATCTCGCGCTGGGAGGTCTTGCAGGCGAGCCGCACACATATGTTCGCCGACTACGCCGGTTTTGTGCTCGCCTACCCGAGCTTCCCGCGCGCCGACATCCTGCGGGTGCGGGCCGAGGCCGCGCTCGATAACGAGGCCCCGCCGCAGGCCGATCTGGTGCGCTATTTCGATGCTATCCCGCCGCTCACCAATCCCGCCCGCGCGCGCTACGCGCTGGCGCTCGCTGCTGCCGGGCGGCCCGAGGCGCTCGAACAGGCGCGCAAGGCGTGGCGCGGCGGACAGATGGCCGATCCGGTCGAGGTCTATATTGCAGAGCTTTACGGCTCACAGTTCACAGCCGATGATCACGCCGCGCGGATTGATGCGCTGCTATGGCAGGGCAAGGCCGATGCTGCGTCGCGCCAGCTCGTCAAGCTCGCCGAGGGCGACCAGGCGATGGCGCAGGCCCGGCTGGCGCTGCTGCGCGGCGCACGGCCCGAGGCATCGGGGATCGCTGTGCCGACCGGGGCTGAGGCTGATCCGGGCTATGTCTTCAATCTCGTCAAATTTCTGCGCGCCAGCGGCCAGACCTATAAAGCGGCGCGAATCTTCACCAACCGCCCCGATTTCGTCCGCCCGGCACGCGATCCCGAGGCCTTTGTCGGCCAGCTACTCGGCCTTGCCGAGAGCCTCGGTGGGCGCGATGCGGCCAACATCGCGAGCCGCACCGGTGACCTGTTTCCGCGCGGGGCCGACCTGTCGCAGGGCAGCTTCACCTTGCGCGACCGGCTGACCGATCTGATGTGGCTGGGCGGGACCAAGGCGCTGTGGAACATGGGCGATGGCAATACCGCCGCACCCTTGTTTGCGCAGTATGGCGAGGCGGCCAAGAGCCCGCTGACCAAGGCCAAGGGCTATTTCTGGGCCGGTCGCGCGGCGCGTCAGGCAGGCGATCAGGCCGCCGCGCAGCAATATTTCGCGATGGCCGCTCGCTGGCCCGACTACTACTACGGCCAGCTGGCGCTCTCGGCTCTGGGCCGCCCGATGCCGAGCTTTGCGGGCCTGCCACAGCCCGCGATGGACGCCGGCGTGCGCGCCGAGTTCGAAGATCGCCCGGTCGTCAAAGCAATCCGCGCGCTGGCCAAGAGCCGCCGTGACTGGTGCACCGAGCGCCGCTTCTTCGAGGCGCTGGGCGACGAAGCGGATACCCCTACCGAAATGCTGATGGCAGCGATGCTGTCACGCGAAGTGGGGCTTGACGAAATGGCCGTGGTGCTCGGCATGAAGGCCGGCGAAAACGGGTTATCGGGGCTCGAACGCGTGGGCTTCCCCACGGTTGCTACGCCCCCCTTTGTCAATGACTGGGTGATGGTTCACGCGATCGGGCGGCAGGAAAGCGAGTTTGACCGGACGCGGGTTAGCCATGCCGGCGCGCGCGGGCTGATGCAGCTGATGCCCGGCACCGCGCGCGAGCAGGCGGGCAAGCTCGGCGTGAACTATCTCGCCGCCGACCTCACCGGCTCGCCAAGCTACAATATCCAGCTCGGCGATGCCTATTTCGCACGGATGATGAGCTATTACGGCGGAGCCTATCCGCTTGCGGTGGGCGCCTATAATGCCGGACCGGGACGCGTGAACGAGTGGCTGCGCAGGAACGGTGATCCGCGCACCGGCGCAATCGACTGGGTGACCTGGGTCGAGAAAATCCCCGCCAATTTCGAGACCCGCTATTACATCATGCGCGTGATCGGCAATGCCGTGACCTATTCGCATATGTACCCGGCCGAAGCGGGCTTGCCGCGCCCGGTCGAGAGCTTCCTGCGCTGATCCTGGCCGTGAAGCCAGCCGGGCCTCCGATTACGCCAGCGGGCATGGCGGCCCTGAAGGCGCGCTATGATCACCTGCTTGGCACCGAGCGTCCGGCGATCGTCGAGATCGTCAGTTGGGCGGCGGGCAATGGCGATCGCTCAGAGAATGGCGACTACCTCTATGTTCGCAAGAAAATGCGCGAGATCGACCGCGAGCTGGCTCACCTTGCGCGGCGGATGAAGGCGCTGCGGGTGGTCGATCCGCTTGCGCAGGTGGACCGCAGCCGGGTGTTCTTCGGCGCGCGGGTGACGATCGCGGACGAGGACGACAACCAGCAGACCGTCACGCTGGTGGGCGATGACGAGCAGGATGCGGGTGCGGGCCTGATCGGCTGGAACTCCCCGATGGCGCGCGCGCTGCGGGGCGCCGGCGTGGGCGATGTGCGGATCGTGACCCTCCCCTCGGGCACGCGCGAGTGGGAAGTGCTGGGAATTGCTTACGATTGATCCGCGCGCGCAAGGTAGCGGGGCGGAACATGGTCGGTCAGCCACACGCCGTTGGTGGACAGCGCGAAGGCATGGCCGTCCGCCGCCATCCGTCCGGCCGCGACCGTCAGGATCACCGCCTCCCCCCGCCGCGCGCCGACCTTGGTTGCCGTTTCGAGATCGGCCGAGAGGTGGACGTGGTGGCGCTGCTGCTTCGTCAGCCCCTCGCGCATGATCGCCTCCAGAAACCGCTCGACGGTGCCGTGATAGAGCACCTCGGGGGGCATGGCGGCCTGCCAGCTGCCCTCGACCGCGACCGAATGCCCCTGCCGCGCGCGGATGCGGGCGGCGTCATCCGACAGCTCGAAGCGGCGCTTGTCGTTCTCCTCGACCACCGCGCGCAAAAGCACTTCGGTGGTCGGGAGCCCCTCGCGCGCAAGGGCGGCGAGCACGTCAGCAACCGGTGCCCAGCCTGCGGCATCGAGGCGCAAGCCGCCCTGCTCCGGCGCGTGGCGGAGCCAGTAGGAGAGGGTGCGCGAGCGTTTGGCGAGTTCCTGCGACATGGCCAAGCGCTGTTGCAAATTCGCGCCCGCTGGGCAATCGCTGCGGCGATGATCGCCCGCCCGCCGGTTCTTGCCCTCATCGCCCTCATCGCCCTCCTCGCCGCCGCGCCGGTGGCTGCGCGCGACAGCCTCGGCGTCTACGAAAGCTGGGCAGCCTTTCGCGATGCCAAGCCGCAACGCTGCTATGCCATCACCAAGGCGCAAGGCACGTCCGCCGCACCAGCCTATGCCACGGTTTCGCTCTGGCCCGATCAGAAGGTGCGCGGCGCAGTCCACATCGTGCTCTCGCGCGAAGTCGCCGCGAGGGGCACGGTCCGGCTGGTGGTGGGCAAGACCCGCTTCGCGCTGGTCGCCAAGGGCCGCAATGCCTGGGCTTCAGATGCACGCGGCGATGCCGCGATCATCGCCGAGCTGCGCTCGGCCGCGCTGATGAGCGTTTCGGCAACCAGCGCCAAGGGCGGGACCTTCACCGACCGCTTCACGCTTTCAGGGGCAGCCACTGCGATTGATGCGGCGACTGTCGGGTGTGCGCCGAAGCGCTGACTGGCCAAATGGTCCGACGGACACTATATGCGCCCCACCCATGGCCGATACTGCACTCATGACCATCCCGGGGCTTGTTGACCCGGTGCCCGCCGCGCGTGACATCACGCCGCGCGCCGATGGCCGCATTGACCTGATCGGCCTGCCCCGCCCGCGCATCCGCGAGCTGTTCGAAGAGGCCGGGCTTGATGCCAAGGCCGCCAAGCTGCGCGCCAAGCAGGTGTTCCACTGGCTCTACCACCGCGGCGTCACCGATTTCGAGGCGATGACCGACATCGCCAAGCCAATGCGCCCGTGGCTTGCGACACGCTTCGTCATCGGCCGCCCGGATGTGGTCGAGGCCCAGCACTCGGTCGATGGCACCCGCAAATGGCTGCTGCGCACCGCCGATGGCCATGATTTCGAAATGGTCTTCATTCCTGACGAGACGCGCGGGACTCTATGCGTGTCCTCGCAGGTCGGCTGCATCCTCACCTGCTCGTTCTGCCACACCGGCACCATGAAGCTGGTGAGGAACCTCACCCCTGGCGAAATCGTCGGCCAGGTGATGCTCGCCCGCGATGCGCTGGGAGAATGGCCGCGCGGCACCATGATCAGCGATGCAGACGCGACGGACGAGGATGACGAGGCGGGGCACTATACTGCCGATGGCCGCCTCCTCACCAACATCGTGATGATGGGCATGGGTGAGCCGCTTTATAATTTCGACCACGTTCGCGATGCGCTGAAGCTGGTGATGGATGGGGATGGCCTTGCGCTGTCAAAGCGCCGGATCACGCTTTCGACCAGCGGGGTTATCCCGATGATGGAGCGCTGCGGCGAGGAGATCGGGGTGAACCTCGCGGTCAGCCTCCACGGCGTGCGCAAGCCCGTGCGCGATGAGCTGGTGCCGCTCAACAAGAAGTACGGGATCGACGAGCTATTGCAGGCCTGTGCCGATTATCCCGGCGCATCGAACGCGCGGCGGATCACCTTCGAATACGTGATGATCAGGGACAAGAACGACAGCGACGATGATGCGCGCGAACTCGTCCGCCTGCTGCGCCAATATAATCTGCCCACCAAGGTCAACCTGATCCCGTTCAACCCCTGGCCCGGTGCAGGCTATCAGACCTCAACGCCGGAACGCATCCGGGCCTTTTCCGAAATCGTGTTCGAGGGCGGCATTTCTGCCCCCGTGCGCACCCCTCGGGGCCGGGACATTGATGCAGCTTGCGGCCAGTTGAAAACAGCAGCGCAGAAGAAATCGCGTGCGGAGCGTGACCGCGAGGCTGCGGCATACCGAGCCGGCTCTTGATTGACGCTAAGTCACTGGCAGGGTAGCTTACCTGACGGTGGTGAGAGGAGAATGACCGTGGCCTTTACCCCTTCAAGGCTTGCTCTGCTGCTAGGCGCCTTGGCACTGACGGCGGGCTCGCTGCCCGCCCAGGCACAGCTCGGCGGGCTGTTCAACAATGGCAAGCGCGGCGCCGACAAGGCCGATGCCTGCGGGAAAGGCAAGAAGGGCGACAAGGGGCGCGGCATCTTGGGCGGCGTTCTTGGCGGTGCCGTGGATGATCTGACCCGTAGCGTCCGCCTGCCCTCCTTCGTGCCGGTCCCAACCTTCTCCGACCAGTTGACCGAGGGCTTCGCCTGCCGCCTCGATCCTGAAGAGCAGAAACAGGCCGCCGAGGCGACCCTTACCGCCACGCGCTCTGACAGCGCCGATACGGGTCCCAAGGTCGGGTCGAGCGCCGAATGGACGTCGAACACGCGCTAGGACGTACGCGGCACGTCAACCGTCACCTCGCGTCAGGCCTCAAGCGGCGGTGCGGACTGCATCACCGTGACCGACGTGGTTATCATCGAGGGCGAAGAAGCCCGCGCCGAGAAGCGCATGTGCCGCGCGCCGGGATCGGCCCGCTATTCGATTGTCGCATGATGCTGCGTGCCCTTCGCCCGCTCGCCGCGCTCGCCGCTCTCGCGCTCTTGACGGGCGCCGCACCGGCAAAGACGGACCCCGATAACCCGACCTGCCCGGCTGAACCTGATTTCGGCCCGAAGACAGCAATGACGCTCACCCCGGCCGACAGGGGGGGCAAGCGGGTGCTGCTCGCCGAAGGCACCATCGACGCATCCCTTCCCGCCCGTCTGAAGGGTGGGAAAACGCACTTTTGCGCATTTACACGGACAGAAAACGTAGTAAAAACAGTTGTGGGTGTTCGGGTTTGTCCGCCCAAGTTTTTCATGTTTTTTTCATGGA
>JBJTTE010000045.1:0-3963 GCA_046080005.1 Erythrobacter sp. | reverse complement strand
AATTAGACCTGCGCCAAAGACGATAAGCGCGATCCGCACGGCGCTGCGCGACCGAACCAGTATCGTCGCAGACGTAATGTTGGCCGCACCGTAGGCCGCAAAGCCAGTGCCATGATCCAGGCCCCCGGCGTAGACTGTCCGGCCTGCTCGGAGGTCGTGTGCTGCACCCAGTTGAATTCAGATGGTGCAAACGCCGGACCAAGCAACATGGCCACACATAGGCCCGCCACACCGCCGAGCGCGACCAGCCCCGCTATTCTCGCCGCGCCTTGAGACTGCCGCTCGGGATAATTCCACATGGCCCGCTCCGTTCGAGGCCACTTCGGATACCATCCAAAAGCGACATGCGCCTTACAAGAACGGTTCCTCGCCCGGCTTGTGGATGCCGCATTCGGTCTTGTCCCAGCCCTTCCAGCGGCCCGAGCGCGGGTCTTCGCCCGCTGCGACCTGCGAGGTGCAGGGCGAGCAACCGATCGAAGGATAGCCCTGCGCGATCAGCGGGTGGCGAGGCAGGTCATGCGCCTCGAAATAGGCGCTGATGTCAGCCGCCGACCAATCGATCAGCGGGTTGATCTTGAGCCGTCCCTGCGCGTCCGAGGTATCGAGTTCAAAGCGCGGCAGGTTGGCGCGGGTCGCCGCCTGGAAAGCCTTGCGCCCGGTAAAGCTCGCATCGTAGCCGGCGAGCGCCTTCTCCAGCGGCTTGACCTTGCGGATCGCGCAGCACCCATCGGGATCGTAAGACCATCTGAGGCCGGTCTCGTCCCTGGCGGCGAGATCGGCGGGATCGGGCGTGAGCATCACAAGGTTGAAGCCGAGCCGCTCGGTCAGGAGGTCTCGGTACACGAGAGTTTCGGCAAAGTGCTTCTGCGTATCCAGAAACAGCACCGGCACCGCCGGATCAACGCTGGCCACCAGATGCAGCAGCACCGCGCTTTCCGCACCAAAGCTGGACACCACCGCGAGATCGCCCGCGAGGCCATCGCGGATCACGGCCTCGAGCATCTCCTGCGTCGTGCTGCCGCGAAACATGCGATTGAGGCGCACCGCGTCATGCTCGGTAAAGCGCGGCGCAAGGTCGAGCGCGTCGCGGGTGCGGCCTTCGCTGGCAATCCCGATATCAGGCTTCATGGCGCTTCTCCGCAATCGTGCTGCGCGCATCGGCGGCGCGCTGGTAGACATCGCTCCAGCTGGCAAAGGCGCGGGCCGCGTCGTCCTCGTCGAGACGCTTGTCGGGGGCAAAGCTGTCAAACCCGCAGCGGCGCATATGGCTGAGCTGGTCGATCAGCACGTCGCCAACCGCGCGCAACTCGCCTGTGTAGCCCGCCTCGCGCAGGATGCGGGCGGCCGAATAGCCGCGCCCGTCACCGAATGCGGGAAAGTTGACCTCCACCAGCGCCAGCCGGTCAAGGAAGGGCAGCAGCACGCGCGCATCATCACCCGGTTCGATCCGGACAGCGGTGGCGTTGGTCTGATCACAGCAGGAATCGACGGTTACCGCCGCGTGATCGACCGGTTCGTCATCACGGAAGCGAAACTGCACTTCGTCGGGGGAGGTGCCAAGGTTCTGGGTGTCACCCATAGAGCGCCTCCTTGAACGGCTCCATGCCGATCCGGCGGTAGGTATCGAGGAAGCGTTCGCCATCGGTGCGCGCGGCGAGGTAGACATCGGTGACCTTCTCGACTGCGGCGATTACGCCGTCCTCGTCGAAGCCGGGGCCAGTGATCTTGGCGAGGCTGACGTCCTCCGCCTCCGAGCCGCCAAGCGAAAGCTGGTAGTTTTCGACGCCCTTCTTGTCGACGCCGAGGATGCCGATATGGCCCGCGTGGTGATGCCCGCAGGCATTGATGCAGCCCGAAATCTTGAGCTTCAATTCGCCCACCACTTCGGTGCGCCCGGTCTCGGCAAAGCGCTCCGAAATGCGCTGGGCGAGCGGGATCGACCGGGCGTTGGCGAGCGAGCAATAGTCGAGGCCAGGGCAGGCGATGATGTCCTCGATCGTGTCCATATTGGCCGCGCTGAGACCGGCTGCATCGAGCGCGCTCCACACCGCGTGAAGGTCAGCAATGGCGAGGTGCGGCAGCAGCAGGTTCTGGGTGTGCATGACCCTCAGCTCGTCAAAGCTGTAGTCGCGCGCGAGCCTGGCGACGACGCGCATCTGCTCGCCGGTCGCATCGCCGGGAATGCCGCCGGCGGGCTTCAAGCTGATGACGGCAGAGACATAGTCGGGGTGGCGGTGGGGGTGGGTGTTGTTCAAGGCCCATGCCTCAAAACCCCCGCCCGGGACCTGATCCGGGGCCCCGATGGCCTTGATCCGCTCAGGAGTAAGCGGAGTCCCGGCTCGGGGGCCGGGACGGCGGAGAGGTTCGGGCAGTTCGAAGAACGCTGCAATCCGCGCCAGTTCCTCGCGCGGCGGCTCAACGCCGACCGACAGCAGGTGCGCGAATTCCTCCTCGACCTGCCGGGTGTATTCCGCTGCGCCGATTTCGTGGACGAGGATCTTGATCCGCGCCTTGTACTTGTTGTCGCGGCGGCCGTAGCGGTTGTAGACCCTGAGGCAGGCCTCGGCATAGGTGATGAAGTGGTCGAGCGGCACGAAGTCGCGAATGAGCGGTGCGATCATCGGGGTGCGGCCCATCCCGCCACCGGCAAAGAACTGCGCGCCGATCTCTCCGTCTCGGGACACGATCCGCACGCCGATATCGTGCAGCCGCATCGCCGCGCGGTCGGTCTCCGAGGCGATCACCGCGATCTTGAACTTGCGCGGCAGATAGCTGAACTCTGGGTGGAAGCTCGACCACTGGCGCATCAGCTCGGCATAGGGGCGCGGGTCGATGATCTCGTCGGCGGCGGCACCGGCAAAGTGATCGGACGAGATGTTGCGGATGCAATTCCCGCTGGTCTGGATCGCGTGCATCTCGACCGTGGCGAGATCGGCGAGGATGTCGGCGGCGTCCTCCAGTTTGATCCAGTTGTATTGAATGTTCTGCCGGGTGGTGAAGTGGCCATAGCCGCGATCATACTTGTCGGCGATATCGGCGAGCGCCTCCATCTGGCCGCCGCTGAGCGTGCCATAGGGGATCGCGACGCGCAGCATGTAGGCGTGCAGCTGGAGATAGAGCCCGTTCATCAGCCTGAGCGGCTTGAACTGGTCCTCGGTCAGCTTGCCTTCGAGCCGGCGTCGGGCCTGATCGCGGAACTCCTCCACGCGGGCATCGACCATGGCCTGGTCATATTGGTCGTAGCGGTACATCAGTGGGTTCCATCTAGAACAGTGAGGCGCTCGGTGCCGAGGATCGTTCCGAGCTGGCCGAGGGTCTTGCCCTCAACCGGAATCGCCCGGTGTGCGGCGCGGATCGCGGAGAAGGCCAATTGGGTGGCGGGATCGTCATAACCAGCTGCGGTGGGGTAGCCGACCTAGACCAGCAGGTCCCAAGTGGCGTCTGCATCGGGGTTTTCGATCAGGCGGTACGACGTGAACAGGCCCTGCGCCACCGCCTGCCGGTCCATCGCGAACCAGTTGGCGGTGATGAAGGCGGCGAGATTGGCGCGCTCTCCGGGCTTGGCCTTGAGCCGGGTCCATTCGACGACGAGGGTGGCGCGCCATTCGGTTGGCACCGGCGCGGGTGTCGCCGAAGCGGTGACCGGCACGGCGGCGAAAGCGAGGGCGAGGGCGGCGGCGCGGCGCATCAGATCACCCAGTCCCAGCCGGTCTTGTCGGCGGTTGGCACGGCGAGATCGCGCCGGACGGTCGGGCCGAGCGCGCGCACCCGGTCCTTGATATGCGCAGGGCGAACGTGCCCGCCGGCATCGATGCTCGCGTCGATCGCGTAAGGCACATTGACCCGCCGCGCGGCGGTTTCGCGGGCGAGGATTTCCTCGGCCTCGTCGCCGACGTCGATCGCGTCGTCGACGAACAGCGACCAGCCCTCGCCGTTCCACCAGGTCACCGCGCCCGAGCGCAG
>JBJTTE010000044.1:0-6160 GCA_046080005.1 Erythrobacter sp. | reverse complement strand
GTCAGACCCGACAGAGCGACGCGCGCGCGGGCGCCCGGGGGCTCGTTCATCTGGCCGAACACGAGCGCCACCTTGGAGCCTTCCGAGGTGGCGTTGCCCTCTGCGTCCTTGGCGATGACGCCCGCGTCGAGGAATTCGTGGTAGAGGTCATTGCCCTCGCGGGTGCGCTCACCCACGCCGGCGAACACCGACACGCCGCCGTGGCCCTTGGCGATGTTGTTGATGAGTTCCTGAATGAGCACGGTCTTGCCGACGCCCGCGCCGCCGAACAGGCCGATCTTGCCGCCCTTGGCGTAGGGGGCGAGGAGGTCGATCACCTTGATGCCGGTGACGAGGATCGCCGCTTCGGTCGACTGGTCGACGAAGGCCGGGGCCTCGGCGTGGATCGGGGCGGTGCTGTCCGCGCCAATCGGGCCGCGCTCGTCGATCGCTTCACCGACCACGTTCATGATGCGACCGAGGACCTTGGGGCCGACCGGCACCGAGATCTGCGCTCCGGTGTTGATCACTTCGCTACCGCGCGTGAGGCCTTCGGTCGCGTCCATCGCGATGGTGCGCACCGTGTTTTCGCCAAGGTGCTGGGCGACTTCGAGCACCAGCGTCTTGTCGCCGTTGCGGGTTTCGAGCGCGGTGAGGATCGCGGGCAGTTCACTTTCGAACTGCACGTCGACGACGGCGCCGATGACTTGGCTGATCGTGCCGTTGGTGGTCTGGTTGAGAGCGGCGGTGGCCATGATTGTTTCCTTGCCTTCAAATCTCGTCATTCGGCTCGATGAGCCAACGTTGCTTTCCGTCGGGTGCGGTGCCGATCCTGAGCATGGCCCGGCCTCGTTCCCATTCATCTCCCGAGTTCACGCGGAACTCGTAATCACATTCCGCCTTGCCAGCGCCTAGCGCGACGCATTGAGCACTGCGGACTTCCACATTCCCGAAGGCTGCGCTGTAACATTCGGCGCGGCCTTCGCAGTTTACTGTCTCCAGCCCCTTCAGCCCCTCGTTCCGATCCACGGCGAAACGCAATTGACCCAAGGTCGGCTCCGTCCCCAACGTCGGCGCACAAGAGGCCAGTGCTGCGGCAAAGAGAGCTAAAGCAAATCTTCTCAAAGCGCCTCCGCGCCAGCGATAATTTCAATCAGTTCGGTGGTGATCGCGGCCTGGCGGCTGCGGTTGTACTGGATCGTCAGCTTCTGGATCAGCTCGCCCGCGTTGCGCGTGGCGTTGTCCATCGCGGTCATCGAGGCGCCCTGTTCGCTCGCCTCGCGTTCCAGCAGCGCGCCGAACAGCTGCGTGCGCACGTAGCGCGGCAGCAGCTCTTCGAGGATTTCCTCTTCGCCCGGCTCATATTCGACCACGGCATCTGCCGACGCGGCCTGCGCGGGGGCGGGCACGGGGATCAGCTGGGTGACAGTGGGGTCCTGCGCGAGTGCCGACTTGAAGATCGGGAAGATCAGGTGCGCGACATCGAACTTGCCCGCATCGAACATCGCGATCAGTTCGCTGGCGATGGCTTCGGCTTCGGTGAAGCCCGGGGACTTGACCGTGCTGGTATCGAACCCGTCGCCGATCAGCGCGGGGAATTCGCGCTTGAGCGGCGCGCGGCCCTTCTTGCCGACAAGGTAGAATTCGACCGATTTGCCCGCTGCCTGCAGCTCGCGCGCCTTGGCTTTGGCAGCCTTGACGAGGTTCGAGTTGAGACCGCCGCACAGGCCCTTGTCGGTGTTGACCACGACCAGCAGATGCTTCTGGTCCGAGCCAGTTCCCGCGAGGAGCTTGGGCGCGCTGTCACCCGCGACCTTGCCCGCGAGCGAGGCCATCACCGCAGCCAGACGCGCGGCGTAGGGCCGCCCGGCTTCGGCCGCAGCCTGCGCACGGCGCAGCTTGGCCGCCGCGACCATCTGCTTGGCCTTGGTGATCTTCTGGGTCGATTTGACCGAGTTGATCCGACCTTTAAGTTCCTTGAGACTTGGCATGGTGCCCTAATCTATCCCTTTTTCGTCATGCTGAACGTGTTTCAGCATCCATCTTCAAACTTGGTGCGGACCCATCGTGATCCGCGCGTTGTTCCGGCATGGACCCTGAAACAAGTTCAGGGTGACGATGGTTGGAAGGTTGCTCCTGTAACTCTTACGCGAAATGCTTGGCGAAAGCTTCGAGTGCGGCCTTGGTCTGGTCGGCCACTTCGCCTTCGAACTTCTTCGAGCTGCGGATTTCGGCCAGGACAGCACCGTGTTCGCGGCGCATGTAGTCGAGCATCTGGCTCTCGTACTCGCCCACGCGGTTGACCGGGATCGCATCGAGATAGCCGTTGGTGCCGGCATAGATCGACACGGTCTGCTCTTCGAAGGGCATCGGGGTGAATTGCTTCTGCTTGAGCAGCTCGGTGAGGCGCGCACCCCGGTTGAGCAGCTTCTGCGTCGCGGCATCGAGGTCCGAGCCGAACTGCGCGAAGGCCGCCATTTCGCGGTATTGCGCAAGTTCGAGCTTCATCGAGCCCGAAACCTTCTTCATCGCCTTGGTCTGTGCAGCACCGCCCACACGCGACACCGACAGGCCGACGTTAATCGCCGGACGGATGCCCTGATAGAACAGGCCGGTTTCGAGGAAGATCTGGCCGTCGGTGATCGAGATCACGTTGGTCGGAATATAGGCCGACACGTCGCCCGCCTGGGTTTCAATAATCGGCAGCGCGGTAAGCGAGCCGTGGCCATTGTCCCCGTTCATCTTGGCCGCGCGCTCAAGCAGACGGCTGTGGAGATAGAACACGTCGCCCGGATAGGCTTCGCGGCCCGGAGGACGGCGCAGCAGCAGCGACATCTGGCGATAGGCGACGGCCTGCTTGGAAAGGTCGTCATAGACGATCACGGCGTGCATGCCGTTGTCGCGGAAGAACTCTCCCATCGCGCAACCGGTATAGGGCGCGAGGTACTGCAGCGGAGCGGGCTCCGAAGCGGTCGCGGCGACCACGATCGAATATTCCATCGCGCCGTTTTCTTCGAGCTGCTTGACGATCTGCGCGACGGTCGAGCGCTTCTGGCCGACGGCGACATAGACGCAGTAGAGCTTCTTGCTCTCGTCATCGCCCGCATTGACGCCCTTCTGGTTGATGAAGGTGTCGATGGCCACGGCGGTCTTGCCGGTCTGGCGGTCACCGATGATGAGCTCGCGCTGTCCACGACCCACGGGCACCAGCGCGTCCACTGCCTTGAGGCCGGTCTGCACGGGTTCCGAGACCGATTCACGCGGGATGATCCCCGGCGCCTTCACCTCAACGCGGCTGCGCTTCTCGGCCACAATCGGGCCCTTGCCATCGATCGGGTTGCCGAGCGCATCGACCACGCGGCCGAGCAGGCCCTTGCCGACCGGCACGTCCACGATGGTCCCGGTGCGCTTGACGACATCGCCTTCTTTGATCTCGGCGTCCGAGCCGAAGATCACGACCCCGACATTGTCGGCTTCAAGGTTCAAGGCCATGCCCTGCACCCCATTGGCGAATTCCACCATCTCGCCCGCCTGGACCTGATCGAGGCCGTGGATACGAGCGATCCCGTCACCCACCGACAGCACGCTGCCGGTCTCGCTGACTTCAGCTTCGGTGCCGAAATTGGCGATCTGGTCCTTGATGACCTTGGAGATTTCTGCGGCGCGGATTTCCATGTTCTTGTCCTTTAGGCCTGCATGGCTTTGGCAAGCGAGTTGAGACGGGTGCGGATCGAGGCATCAATGCGCTGCGAGCCGATGGTGACGACGAGGCCGCCGAGGAGGTCGGGATCGACCTTGGCGGTGAGCATGACAGTGCGGCCTTCGCGGGCGGTCAGCTTGGTCTTGAGAGCGGCGATCTGATCATCGCTGAGCGGGTGCGCGCTGGTAACCGTGGCGGTCACTTCGCCGCGCTGGGCGGCGGCAATCGCCTTGAACGCGGCGACGATCGCAGGGAGCTTGGTAAGGCGGCGGTTGGCAGCGAGCACGCCGAGGAAGTTGGTGGTGAGCGGCGCGAGCTTCAGGCTCTGCGCCACCGCCGCGATCGCCTTGCCCTGAATGTCGCGGCCCAGCTGCGGATTGCTGACCAGATCAGCCAGATCACCCGAATCGGTCAAAGCCGCGCCCAGAGTTTCAAGATCGGTTTCGACCGCAGTGACACTGCCGCTTTCGGCAGCCAGATCTAACAGGGCCGAGCCATAGCGTCCAGCCAGGCTAGCCTTGATACCGGCGGAAATGTCCACGCGCGTGCAATCCTCTTGAGAAGCGCCGAAGGAATAATGCTTGTGCCTTGGAGTCCGGGCGCAAAGGGCGGCCCCCTCCAAGGTCGCCGCGCCCCTAGCAATTGATTCGGCTTCCTGCAAGCCGCGAGGGCAGGTAATTGTGCAGGTGCGAAGCGGGGAGGGGTCCCAAGCCGGTGCAGCCGTCCGAAACGGGGCCTGCCGGGACTACGGTCTCTCCATTCATTATCCGGCGCACCACGTCGTTGATCGCCGCGTTTTCGCGCTTGCCTGAGGCGTCTCGGTCGGCGGTGTTGTCGGGATCGGGGGCCTTTCCGTCCGGCCCGAGCCACGCATGGTGCGAGGCCTGTTCGACCGCCTGTGCTTCAGAGGCGGAGCAGAGGCGAGCGTCGAGTGTCGGATCGCTGACACCATTGGTATAGTAGCCTGTAACGACGCAGATCGTGCCGGACTCGATGGCGAAACATTCGGTCTCGGTGGAAACGGGAGCGCAAGCGGTGGCATCGCCGCTTATCGAGGGGCCGAGAGTCGCGGCTTTGAACTCTTTCCAGCACGCGTTCTTGGCCGCATCACCCTTCGCACGGGTGCAGGAGCAAGCGGCGGAGGCGAGGGACTGGAGGCGGGCGACATCCGCGCTGGTTGGCGTCGTGGGTGCTTCTTCCGAGGCCGACCAGTCGAGATTGCGCAGACCCAACCAACCGCCGACCAGCAGTGTCAACGCCCCCCACGATCAATGCGACGCGATGCGGGCTGGTCACTACCCCGTGACCTTCGCCGCGCAACTATAGACCAACCGCTCGTTCGGTTGCCCCGGCAGCTTGGCGATCAATGCCGACTGCTGCTCGCCCAGCGTCCGCGCGGCATCGCTCACCCCGCAGGCAGGCGGTTTGTAGGCCGAGCGGGCCTCGCGCGCGGCGGCGAGCGCTTCCTGTCCCAACAGATAGCGGTCGGTGCGCAGGGTTCGGGTGGCCGGATCATAGGTGTTGACCGCGACCGCCGTATCCTCTTGCGCGGCAAAGACGCGGCTCCATTCGCCGCCCTGCCCGAGGCCGTATTGGGTGCGGCCGTTCACACAGCCGTCGGCGGCCCAGGCGAAGGCAACATCGTCGGTTTTGGCCGAGGTAACGCGGCTGCGTTCCGGCACCAGGGTGCAGATCAATGCGCCCTCGGTGGCATCCGCGCTGGCTGACGCAGCCTCTCCATCCGTGCCTTCCGCCTTGGCGATGGCGGCAGCGATCCGGTCTTCGATGGCGGCGAGGCCCGGACGGGTGAACCACAGGACCACCGCCGCCGCCAGTGCCGCCGCCGAGAGCGCCGCGGCCATCCGCGCGAGGGTGCGCCGCGCCTCATCCTTGCGCCATGCCGCCGAGGCAAAGCCGCAACTGACAGCCGCGATGAGCGCGATTAGCGCCAGCGCCATCCGGTTCTCGCGCGCGTCCAAGACCTCCATTTGCGCCGACAGCCGGGCGGTCTCGCGCACTTCGCGCAGGCTCTCGGCCCGCTCTGCCAGCTTTGCGCGTGCCGCCGATTGCTCGGCCTCAAGCCGCTGACGTTCCTCGGCATTGAGCTCGTCGATCGACCGGCAGGGCAGGGCATTGGTGACCGGCTCGACCCCGTTCTTGCGCAGGAAGGGCAGCAATTCGCGCAAGCTCACCGCGAAATAGAACTCCGCCTCGCCGCCCGCCGATTCCGCGCTGAAGGAATTGACCCCGATCACTCGCCCGCATGGATCGAGCAGCGGCCCGCCCGAATTGCCGCGCGCGATCGGCGCGGAGTGAAGGATCGTGTCGAACTGGCGGCTGGGCGCGGAAAATATCCTTTATATCAAGACCCTGAGCCAAATCGACATTCATCGGATAGCCGACCGCCGTGACCTCGCCGAGGTTTGCCCCGGTCCCGCCTGCCAGTGGCAGCGGAGGCAGGCGCAGGCTGCCGGGGGCGAT
>JBJTTE010000043.1:0-4468 GCA_046080005.1 Erythrobacter sp. | reverse complement strand
GGTCAGGTTGGTCGGAAACCGCTCTAGCTGCGCAGCACCCCCGGCGTGGCCATCGCCTCGGTCAGCCCGGCGAGCGCTGCTTCAAGCGTCGCGCGTTCCTTGGCAAAGCAGAACCGCACCAGGTGGGTTGCGGGCTCGCTCGCATAGAAGGCCGACACCGGAATTGCCGCCACCCCCGCTTGGTCGATGATCGCCGCGCAGAAATCGGTGTCGGTGAGCGTGATGCCCGAGGCGGCGAGATCGACTGTCACGAAATAGGTTGCGGCGCTGGGCAGCGGTACGAGGCCGATCCGCGCGAGACCTGCGCTCAGAAAATCGCGCGAGGACTGGTGCTGGCTGCGCGCCTCTGCGACCCATGCGTCCTGACTATCGAGCCCCTCAGCCACTGCCCATTGCAGATTGGGCGGGGTGGTGAAGGTGAGGAACTGGTGCGCCTTGGCGAGCACGCGTGCGATCGGCGGCGCGGCGCACATCCAGCCGACTTTCCAGCCGGTCAGCCCGAAGATCTTGCCCGCCGAACCGATCTTCACCGTGCGCTCGCGCATCCCCGGATAGTCCATCAGCGAGCGATGCTGCGCGCCATCGAACACCAGCGCCTCCCACACCTCGTCGCAGATCGCGATGAGATCATGCGTCACGCAGCGCTCGGCCAGAAAGGACAGATCATCAGGATCGGCGCGGGTGCCAAGCGGATTGAGCGGATCGTTAAGCACCACCAGCCGGGTGCGTGGGCCAATGCTGGCGTCAAGCAGCGCGCGGTCGATGCGGCCCGATGGCAGGGAGAGGCGCAGCGGCTTGGCAGTCCCGCCCGCGCGCTCGACCAGCGGGAGATAGGCGTCATAGAGCGGCTCGAACAGCAGCACCTCATCGCCTGTCGCGATCAACGCCAAGAGGCTCGCTGCCAAGGCTTCGGTCGCACCCGAGGTGACGATCACCTCGTCCGGATCAAGCGCAAGCTTCTGGTGGCGGTCATACCAGCGCGCCACCGCCGTGCGCAGCTCGGGCAGGCCGCCCGAGGGCGGATATTGGTTCGAGCGTTCCTCCAGCGCCCGCGCCGCTGCCGCAATCACCGCATCATTGCGCGGGCCATCCGGAAAGCCTTGCCCGAGGTTGATCGCGCCGCGCGCCCGGGCACGGGCCGAGGTCGCCTCGAAAATGGTGGTCGGCATGTCGCGGAAAATCGGATTCATCGGGCGCGCAGTGCTCCTTTCCTGCTGAATGCCATGATCCGGTCATGATACAAGTGCTGGTAGTGCAAGGCGCTGCGCAGCTCTTTTCTTTCGGCCAGTGCCGCTTTAGTGCGGGGCCAGATCACGGGCGCTGCCCCGCTCGCAAGGAGGCGTGATTGATGGATTTGCCCGGTGCGGCAGCCTTGATTGTCGAGACCGGACGGCGGCTTGATGCGGGCGGGCTCGCGCCGGCAACGGCTGGCAATTACTCGGTCCGCCTCGCCGACGGCAGTCTCGCCGTCACAGTGTCCGGCGCGCACAAGGGCAGGCTGACCAGCGCGGACGTGATGCGGGTCGATGCCGCTGGCGCGCCGCTCGATGCCAAGCGCCCCTCGGCAGAGACGCTGCTGCACTGCCTCGTCTATGCGGTTGACGCGGGAGCGGGAGCCGTACTCCACACCCATTCGGTGAGTGGAACCGTGCTCAGCCGCGCGCTGGATGACGCGATCACGCTGACGGGTTATGAGTTGCTCAAGATTTTCCCCGGCGTTGAGACCCATGACACGAGCATCACTCTCCCGCTGGTCGACAACAGTCAGGACATGGCCGCGCTTGCCGCGCAGCTCCGCCCGCTGCTGGAGGCGCAGCAGCCGCTGGTGCCGGCCTTCTACATTCGCGGCCACGGGCTCTATGCTTGGGGCCCGGCGATGGACGCCGCTGAAAACCTTGTGGAGGCCCTCGAGTTTCTTCTCACCTGCGCGTGGGAAGAGCTGAAGCGAGAAGGAACACGCTGATGACGACGCTGACCCAGTATAGTGAGAGCGCCCCCCATGCGGTGAGGCAGCGCCTCTCCGACCACGCCGCCATCGCCGCCGCGCTTGCGCGGCATGGTATCGTGCTGGAGCGCTGGCAGGCCGATGCCCCGCTCGCCGATGATGCCAGCGATGCTGACATCTTCGCCGCCTATGCGGGCGCCATTGATCGGCTCAAGGCGCAGGGCGGCTATCAGAGCTGCGACGTGCTGCGGATTGGCCCCGATCATCCCCAGCGTGCCGAGCTGCGCGCCAAGTTCCTCGCCGAGCATATCCACGATGATGACGAGGTGCGCTTCTTCGTCGAAGGATCGGGCCTGTTCTACATTCACGCGGGCGGTGAGGTCCATGCGCTCGAATGCACGGCGGGCGATCTGATTGCGGTGCCGGCTGGCACCCACCACTGGTTCGACACCGGCGCGCGCCCGAGCTTTACCGTCATCCGCCTGTTCACCACCCCCGATGGGTGGGTGGCGCGTTTCACCGGAGATCCGATTGCCGAGGCGATCCCGCTCTATGAGGGCATGGCTGTGTGACCCCGCGCGCGATCCTGACCGATATCGAGGGCACCACGTCGAGCATCGCCTTCGTTCATGAGGTGCTGTTTCCGTTTTCCCGCGCGCGCCTCGCGGATTATGTCGCGGACCATGCCGAGGAGCCGGAGGTTGAGCCGATCCTCGCCGCGGTGCGGGCCGAGGCCGCCGATCCTGCGCTTGATCTTGCGGGCTGCACCGCGCTGCTGCTCGCCTGCCATGATGCGGATCGCAAGATCGGGCCGCTGAAGGCGCTGCAAGGCCTGATCTGGGCGCAGGGCTATGCGGCGGGCGTGCTCGAAGGCCATGTCTATGCCGATGCGGTAGCGGGCCTTAGGCGCTGGCATGCGCAGGGCATCGCGCTCTATGTCTATTCCTCGGGCTCGGTTGGCGCGCAGAAGCTGATCTTTGGCCATACCGCCTATGGCGATCTTTGCCCGCTATTCGCCGGACACTTCGACACGGCGGTTGGCGGCAAGAAGGAAGCCGCATCCTACACCGCTATCGCCGCAGCCATCGGCCTCGCGCCAGCCGACATCCTGTTCCTGTCCGATGTCGCGGCGGAGCTTGATGCGGCGGTGGAGGTAGGCATGGCGGTCACACTGCTCGCGCGGGGCGGCGTCCCCGCTGATGCCGCACACTTCGCTGTGGCTGAGAGCTTCGACGCCATCCTGCCAGAGGAGGAACACGCATGAAGATCGGAGGCGAAACGACACGCTCGATCTGGCTCGAGCCGGACGGCTGGCGCGTCGGCATCTTCGATCAGCGCCGCCTGCCCTCGGTGATCGAGCGCATGGTGCTCAGCACCGCCGAGGATGCGGCGATTGCGATTGCCGACATGGCCACGCGCGGCGCGCCGATGATCGGGGCGGTGGCGGCCTATGGTCTCGCATTCGGCCTCAGGGCTGACCCGTCTGACGCCGGGCTGGCGGCAAGCTTTGAGCGCCTGCGCGTGACCCGGCCGACCGCCGTCAACCTGCTCTGGGCGCTTGAACGCGTGCGCCGCACCGTCGCGCACCTGGCCCCCGCCGCCCGCGCTGATGCCGCCCATGCCGAAGCCACGCGCATCTGTGACGAGGACGCGGCGATGAACCGCGCAATCGGCGAGGCGGGCCTTGGGCTGATCCGCGCGATTGCCGCGCGCAAACCGGGCGCGCCGGTCAATGTCCTGACCCATTGCAACGCGGGCTGGCTCGCGACGGTCGATTGGGGCACAGCGACCGCGCCGCTCTATCTCGCGCATGACGCGGGCATCCCGCTCCATGTCTGGGTGGATGAGACCCGCCCGCGCAATCAGGGCGCGCTCACCGCCTTCGAACTCGCCGAGCATGGCGTTCCGCACAGCTATATCGTCGATAACGCGGGCGGCCTGCTGATGCAGCGCGGTGAGGTGGATATGGTGATCCTTGGCACCGACCGGGTCACCGCCAATGGCGACGTGTGCAACAAGATTGGCACCTATTTGAAGGCGCTCGCGGCGCGCGCGCATGATGTTCCCTTCTATGTCGCGCTGCCCTCGTCCACCTATGACCCGGCCACGCCGACGGGCGCGGATGTTCCGATCGAGGAGCGTTCGGGCGATGAGGTCGCGATGGTCTGGGGCGAGGGCGGTGGTGCGGTGCGAGTCACCCGCTCGCCGGTGCGCAACCCTGCCTTCGATATTACCCCCGCAGCGCTGGTGAGCGCCTATATCACCGATGCCGGGATTGCCTCTGATGCGGTCAGCCTAGCGGCGATGCTGGGCGCGGGCAGGATCGCTGCCTGATATCTCCCTAGAGCGGTTTGCGATCTGGCAGCGCCAGATCGGCCGCTCTAGGGTCGGGACTCAATTGGCCCACCAGATGATGGCGGCGACGATGAGTACGGCTGAGAGGAAAATGTCTGCGCGCTTGTCGTAGCGTGTGTGGATGCGGCGGAAGTCTTTGAGGCGGCAGAAGCAGCGTTCGATGCTGTT
>JBJTTE010000042.1:0-3985 GCA_046080005.1 Erythrobacter sp. | reverse complement strand
CAGACGGGATCACAGGTTCTTTGCGTCGGGACATAGTGGGTCTCCTTCTTACCCATTATGCCCGCCCACACACGGAAATCCTGACAGTCCCGGAGCTGAGTGAGCGACAACAGGATCGCGAGCACAGTAACCGGATGATCGGCGACCATTGACCTGTAATGCGACAAGCGGTCGCTAGTGGTCTCGTTCATTAACAGCTCTCACCCGAAACCTGATCGTCATC
This sequence comes from Erythrobacter sp., assembly GCA_046080005.1. Lineage (GTDB taxonomy): Bacteria > Pseudomonadota > Alphaproteobacteria > Sphingomonadales > Sphingomonadaceae > Erythrobacter. The sequence continues at coordinate 3,762 of JBJTTE010000042.1, read as the reverse complement.
GGTCAACTATCTATCGGACTTAACAGCAGCGCGACATTCTGCCGCCAGCCGTGAAACACGGCAAGCTCGCAGCCCTGCACAAAGGTAATCAGCCGCTTCTGGCAATCCCCAGCCCGACCTTAAGCAGCATGGCTTCACGCTGGCAAGCATCTATGCCCGCTCGGTTGCCGAGGCGCTCGTGCCGCGAAACACGAAGCGCTCGCTCGCAGCGAAGTTGATCCCGAGCCCCGCAAGCGATCCTGCCGCCACCGCCAGAACCGGGTGACCCAGCCAGCCAGGCCCCCAGCCCACCAGCGCGGCATAGGTGAGGTAGTTCACGATCCCGCCATTGGCATTGGCCAGCACAAAGCGCAGCCACTCGGCAAGGCGCGGCGGGCTGCTGGCGGCAAAAGTGAAACGACGGTTCAGCGCCCAAGTGAAGGTCGCCGCAAACAGGTAAGAACAGGCTCGACCGAGATAAAGCCCCAACCCCAGAGCGAGGCCCGCATATAGCACCCCGGCGTCCACCACGAACCCTGCGGCACCAACCAGCGCAAAGCGAATAAAGCGTCCAAAGTGGCCGGCCACAGTGTCAGCCGTCGCTGCTGCGCGCTTCAAGGCAAGCGTGGACGCCCGGCACCGCCAGATAGCGCATCCGCTTGGCTTCCTGTCGCCCGCGGGTCACGGTTTCGAGGATGACCCCGCTGAACAGGCAGAGAAACGCAAGCAACATCAATGTGCTGGCCAGGATTGCCGTAGGAAATCGCGGCACGAGCCCGGTCTCCAGATACGTCGCCACCACCGGTATCGCCAGACCCACAGCAACCACTGTCAGAACCAGCGTGAATGAGGAGAAAAACACCACAGGCCGTTCCTGCTTGAGCAGGTTCACGATTGTCCCCAGAATGCGGAAGCCGTCGCGAAAGGTCCTGAGCTTGCTTTCCGATCCGACCGCACGCTCCGAAAAGCGGGTTGGCACCTCGCAAGCAGGCATTTCCAGTTCAAGCGCGTGGATGGTCAGTTCGGTCTCGATCTCGAAACCTCCCGACATCGCAGGGAAGGATTTGACGAAACGGCGGGAAACCTCCCGATAGCCGCTCAGCATGTCGCGGAACCGGTCACCGAAAATCTTGCGCACCAGTACGCTCAGCAGCCAGTTGCCGAATTCGTGCCCCCGGCGATAGGTTCCAGCCTTCTCCTGCTGGCGTGCACCCACCACCATGTCGAGTCCCTGGTCGCACAGTACATCAACCAGCATTCCGGCGGCCGCAGCATCATAGGTGTCGTCAGCGTCGCACATCACGTAGATATCCGCCTCGACGTCGGCGAACATGCGGCGTACCACGTGACCCTTGCCCTGACGCGGCTCGTGCCGGACGACAGCGCCGGCTTCACGCGCGATCCGGACGGTATCGTCGCCGGAGTTGTTGTCGTAGACGTAAATCGTCGCTGTTGGCAGGGCATCGCGGAAATCGGCCATCACCTTGGCGATGCCAGAGGCTTCGTTGTAGCAAGGCAACAAGACTGCAATGCGCGGCTGGATTGCGGCAGAGGCATTGGCCTTACCAACGTCAGCGCGCCCATGTTCTAGCAGCACGTCGAGCTCCGTTGGCTTGTCACGCAGGCGATCGCGCACACCATATCATTCCCCGCCCGCAGACCAGCAACAGATTGCGGCCGAATCCAAGCGCAAAGCGCGCCGCAGCGGCCGCCCGTGCCTTTCGGCAATCCGCTATGCTGGCCCAAGCTATGGTGGCTGCGTAATCGCCTGAGTCTGCGGGATCAACGCGAACGATTAGCTTCACTCGCGCCAGATGCGGTGCCGGGTCGAGCAGCATGGGCTTGCTTTCGAGGCGCAGCGCCTCTCCCGCCGCGCTTGCCATTCCCAGCAGTGCCAAAACCGAAACTTCCTGTTCCCCGCCGTCATGCGCCTTCCCCTTCTGTCGGCACAAGCGCCGGACCGACAATTCACGGCCGACTACCCATCACCAGACAAGACGCCAGGCTGGCCCGAAACCGGACAGGCGGTATCCACCAATCAGGAAAACATATCCGAACGGGGGAGCCAAAGACTGGAACCCTCCGCTGCGATTGCACCAAACGAAACAACCGCTACACCCGTTGGTTGTGACAATCGCGATAACCACAGCGCTGATGTTCCTGATCGGCTACGCCAGCCAGCGTGCGGGCGTGTGCATGGTGCGCGCCATGCGCGAAGTCATTGACAAGCGGCGCGTGCACCGCCTCGCCGGTTTCGCGCTCGCAGCATCGGCGGCGATGGTGGTGATGGGTTTGGCAGATTGGCTGGGCGCAGACCCGTTCATGACGATCCTCGGTACCGCGCCCGATTTGCTCAGCGTAGCGGGCGGCGTCCTGTTCGGTCTTGGCTCGATCCTCGCCGGGAACTGCGCCATGGGGGTGCTCGCAGGCCTGACCTGCGGCGAGCTGTGGAATGCAGGCGCGATCGCTGCCATGTTCGTGGCCGCACTGATACTCGGCCCGAACATGTCGAGCGCGGCGCTGATGTTGCCCGCCCGTGCGTCTCTGCACTCCCCGCTCACCGGCCATGTTGCCGTTGCGCTGGCACTGGGCGGAACGGTTGGCGGGTTGGCTGCGACCTATATCTATCGTCGGATCGGCTGGCACCGCCCGCAGGGCGGCTGGTCGCCGCTGATCGCGATGGGCGTGGTGGGCGCCGCCTCGGGCTTGCTGTTCGCGCTCGACCGGCAATGGGTCTACACCAGCCGCATCGCCGAAATCGCCTATGGCATGAGCTGGGCGCTGGGCGCGCTGTTCGGGCTCGCAGCGCTAATCGGCGGGATGACAAGCGCGACCATCGTCGGCGGCACCTTCCGGTTGCGGGCGGGGCACGCACGGCAATGGCTCTGGGCGCTTGTGGGCGGCCTGCTGATGGGTGCAGGCGCAACGCTGGTGCCCGGCGGCAATGACGCAATGCTGTTCACTGGCGTTCCGCTGCTGCTGCCCAATATGCTGACGGGCTACGCCAGCTTCACCGTAACGCTGGCGCTCGCCCTGCTGATCCGCCGACAGGCGGTGCCGATGGGGGCCTGACACAGCCCTCTAAATCCCGGCCAGCAGCCGAACGCCGACCACCGCCACCAGCAGCGCGGTTAACCAGCGGACCCATTGCGGCGGGAGCAGGCGCGCGGCCAACAGGCTGCCGATCTGGCCGCCGATCACCACCGCCACCAGCAAAGGCAGCGCCGCACTGATCGCCTGACCGAACAGGTCGGGCCCGTTCTTGAGCATCTGTCCGCCAAGGCCGAACAGCGAATTGACGAGGATAAACAGGCTTGCCGTTGCTGCAATGCCGCGCGCTGTGTGCCAGCGCGCCAGATGCAGCAAGGGTGCGAGAAAAATCCCCCCTCCTATGCCCACCAGCCCCGCAAAATATCCCAGCGGCGCGGCCGCGAGCGGCATAAAGCGCGCCGCAGCGGTCGGCTGCCCTTCGCCCGCCTCTCGCACCGGGATCAGCATGGTCAGCGCGGTCAGCACCAGACTGGCACCAAGCAGCGTCAGGAAGGTCGCCTCCTTGATCGGGGTCAGCCCGCCCAGAAAGCTCATCGGCGCGCCCAACGCTACGATCACCAGCGCCTTCTTCCACGGGGTCAGCCCCGCGCGGGCGAAGCGGATGCTCGATCCGGTCACCACCACGATATTGCAGGCAAGGCTGACCAGCGGGAGCAGGCGATAATCCAGCCCCGACAGCGCCAGCAACGCCGAATAGGTCGAACCGCCGCAGAAAACGACGCTGGCGTAAAG
>JBJTTE010000041.1:0-5029 GCA_046080005.1 Erythrobacter sp. | reverse complement strand
CCGCCCTCGCCTTTGAGGATGTCCTGATGCTGTCCGAGGAAGCGCGCCACGGTCATCGAGGGAATGCCGGTCTCGCGCTCCAGCATCTGTACCAGCGTGTTCTGCACCGCGAGACCCAGCACGGTCTTGCCTTCCTTGCGCAGGATATCGGCGACGGGCTTCAGAACCGTGCTTTTGCCTGCGCCGGCTACGCCCTGGATTGCGACGATGCGATTGTTCGAGCTCAAGAGCAGGCGGCCTGCCCCCTCCTGCCCCTTGTTCAAGCGAAAGCCATACCTGCTCTGCGAGACGGCCTGCAGCCGCGTTCCGGCATCGAAGGCAGGAACGATCGGGGGCGCAGCACCGCGTCCGGTCTCGACGCCCGCCAGGATGCGCTGTTCGAGGCTGATCGCATCGCGGGTGGTGAGCATGTCGCGATCCGGACCCTTGCCGGTCAGAAGGTATCCCTGACGAACCAACTGATCGACCCGGCGCTCGATATCGGCAAATGCTGTTGGCAGCGCGAAGCCGAGCGCGGTGCGATAGATCTCGACCTTGCTGAAGGCCGCCTCGCGCTCGCCGAGATGGCGGATGGCGGAGGCGACGCCATGGATGGCTGCGACTTCCTCCGGGCTGCGATTGCCGAGCCGCGAGGGTATCAGCGGGTCGCCTTTCGCTATGCCGAGACGCTCGGCGAAATCGTGGGCGATCTGCTTTCCCTGTTCGACGCCCATGCGTACCGATGATCCCAAGCCGGGAACCTTGCCGAGGTCCTTGGCACTGCGTGCGTTTGCCCGTGCGATGACCATCGCGGGATCAAACCCGAGCTTTTCTGCGGTGTCCTTCCACTGCTGTGCCAAGGCCGCGCGGTCCTCGATGGCTTCCTTTTTCGCCCGCGTCATCAGCGTGGCGGCGTCGAGCGCCTTCGGTCCCTGGGAGTTCATCTGTGCGGCGGCTTCGAGAACCTCGGCGCGCCTCGAGCTGAACGCATCACGCACCTCTTTGGGAACGCCCACCGCCTCGAAATTGCCGTGCTTGCCGAACTCGCCGACCTCGTAACCGAGCTTTTCCACGCTAAGCCGGAAGCTTGCCATGGTCATGGCATTGAGGAGCGTATTGTGCTTCCAGAGATTGTCGTTACGCAGCGCCCGCCATTTGCCGTCCGTCCCCTGGGTGACGTTGGCGATCACGGCATGGAAATGCGCATTGGGCTCCTGGTTTCGGTTGGTGTCATGCTGGAAGACTGCGGCCACAAGGTTCCCGGTCCGAACCACCTGCTCGCTGCCGCGCACCTCCATGCGGGTTTCGGCAAGGCTCTTCTCGGCCCAGGCCAGCGTCTCGCGGACCGCCGCGCCGTAGGCATCGAGGATGCGCTTGTCGCCGCCGACGAGTGCGAGCACCGACCAGCTTTTGGGCATGGAGAAGGTGAGATCGGTGCCCGCGCGGTGTGCCCTGTGGTCGCTGCCAACGCGGCTCCCATCGGGCAGCAAACCTTTCAGGACAGCTTCGAAGGTCTTGGCATCGACCGCACCCGAAAGGCCCAGTTCTTCCGCGCCCTTGCCGAACCACGCCCCGGACCGATCAGCATCGGCCCGGGTGTAGTAATTGTCGGCGGCACAGTAGCTGGCAGCACCGCCCGCGGTTCGGACATTGGCTACCGATAGCATGGATCTGTCCTTTGCAAGGCAGCATGTCCTGCCATCGTCAGATCTCCAGATCGCCCAGGTCGCGCGTGTCCTTGGGAGGCTCGCTTCGCTCAGGGTCTCCGTCCGCGTTCAGCAGCTTCCGGGCATCCGAAGATCTTGGCGGCCTCGCCGGTGCCCCTCCCTTCCGGGAGGGTGGGTCAGTGACCTTTGGTCCGGCAGATGTGGCAGTGGGCTCGCCGCTTCGTTCGGCCCCGTCCTTCGCCTTTGGCCGACCGGGCGATGGGTTTTGCCTGATCGCACGATCACTCAACCTGGCGCCCGACTTGGGGCCGGGTTTGAGGGTCGGACGATCATTGCCGTACGGGTTATCGAGGCCTCCGGATGGGTCAGCAGGATTGCCGTGCCTGCCCTTCCCAAGAGATGTCTGGTCGCCATTTCCGCATTCCGGATCGGTGGGGCTCACGCCGCCGGGAGCATGCCTCCCCGATGTATCCGTACCCAGCTGACGCGCCTTCTCCGATGAAACTGGGCGATCGGGCTGCGTTGCTTGGCCGGGCGTCTTATCGAAGGCGAGCTCGCCCTGCTTGGGGGCAGAGTGGTGGCGCAAGGTCGACTTCCCGCCCCCGTCATCGCTGGACGAAGAATGCGCAGCCGCACCCTCCCCGGATTGCCCTCCCGGTTTCGGCCGCGGGGGCATGAGAGCGTCAATCGGCGCGGACGGTAAAGGCCGATTGGGCCCCCGCACGATAAAGGCGTCGGCAACCTTCGGGCGGTTCACCGGCCGAAGCTTGACGGGCGCTGCTGGGAAGCCTTCCGGGAACTTGATGTACCCCTCAAGGCTCTTCATGTTCATCAGCTCTTCGGGCATTCGCAGCGGCCTGATCGTCGTGCGCCGGGTCAGGCTGACCGCGTCGCGGGCATTGTTCACCCCGTAGGAGTACCCCACATCGGTATCGATGACTTCCTCATGGCCAATGACATCGCTGCACCAGGTTGCGGTCTCCTTGTCGGCAACTGAAAGGATCAGTTTCGTGCGGGCAAGCGACGCGAGAGTTGCGGCCAGATTCTCACCATAGACCTCTTTGAGCTTGGCATAGGCGTGGAGGCCGAGGACGATCGCCCCACCGAAATTGCGGGCGGTCTGAAGCCCCTTTTCGAGCGCGGGAAGGCGATGCAGCGCGCCAAGCTCGTCGATGAAGAACCAGCACGTGACCTCGTTGCTGCGCGCAGAGGTCATGAGCGTGTTCATGGCCGTATCGAGCCACAAGGTGAGAAGCTGCGAGGTCACGCTCATGTCGACATAGCGGGAGGAAATGAACAGGATCGAGCCTCGTCCCGCAGGGCTCTCGGCCGCCTGTTCGATCCATTCGCGCACTGAGAAACGCGGACCTTCGGTCGGCAGCAGTTCGAGCGCCTTGGCGTTCACATTGAACACCGCACGCACCGATTCCGCCATGCGCGCGGCTTCGGGTGCGGTGATCGGACCCGCCATCGTATGCTTTACCCGTTCGTGGACATCGGAGAGGTCTGCGGACATCAACTCCTGCGCGAGCGCCGCATTCGATCCCCTGCCCTGTGCGACAAGTTCGACACAGAACTTCACGAACAGAGCGCGTGCACCGAGGACCCAGAACTGCGCGTCGCCGCCTCCGTCATGCGGAACCAGCGCATCGGCCGCGGTCCAGAAATCGGCTTCGGTGCGGCATTCGTCGAAGAGGCTCCATTGCGGGCAGCGCGTATCGAGCGGGTTCAGAATGATGTCACGCTCAGCATCGTAGAATTGCTCGATGAAGGCGCCGGTCAGGTCGAAGACCACACAGTTCTGGCCCTTGGCGCGGGCCTCTTCGATCATCGCCGAAATGGCGACAGTCTTGCCGGTTCCGGTGGTGCCGACCAGCATGGCGTGGCTTGGTTCAAGCCGCCACGGATAGACGACGCCGGCGAAGTGGGCCGGCCGATAGGGAAAGGCTTTCGCGAGTTCCCATGGCAGGCACAGCCGCCACTTCCAGCCCATCGCGGCAGTGCGTTCGATATTGCGCTTTTCGCGGTTATGCCTGCGCAGGCGGCGGACCAGTTCACGAAGGTCAACAAGCTGCGCGCCGCGTACGAACTTGCGATCCTTGGCCTTGCGGCCGAAGCGGGCGGCGAACCCGTAGAACAGCGCAAAAGCGGGAATGAGAAACAGGGCCGAACGCCACGCGGCGCTGACGACGAGGTCGGTCATGTGGTCCCACGCCCGGACCACCGGAGGGAAGGAACCGAGCATTCCGATCGGCAATTGCATCGTGCCGCCGAAGGCTGTCTTGACGGTCACCAGCTTGTCGGGACTGAACTCCATGAAGCCGTAGGCTGCGGCATAGAGGCGCATCCAGATGAGATATATCTCATAGTCGGTGAGCGCCGATGACAGGGTCCACCATGAGGTCCAGGAGATCACCACGGCGGCAATGATCAGCGGACCCTTGAGGCCTGCTGCAAACATGAAGCCGAAGTGCCCGAGGAGCTGGCTTCCGCGCGTGAAATTGTCGAGGTTACGCTTCATCGAAACCTCCCGCGTCGGTGCTGTGCGCGAGACCGAGTTCCTCGCATCTACGGACATAGGCCTGATGTACGCGGCCACGCAGATCGTGATCGACATGACCGGAAAGCAGGGCGTCCACGCCCACCATCGTGAAGACCGCATGGTGGTTCAGACGCTTCAACTAGGTGCTGAGGCCGACGTTCAGATCGTCCTCGTCGCAGGCTTGCTGCAACAGCGAGCGGATCCATTCGCTGACGCTGATATCGCGGCGCTCGGCCGCACTGCGAACCCGCTCGGCAAGCTCGAACGAGACATGGACTTGGAGAGATTTTGGCCGTGTCATGCACGGACTCCTTGTGATGAGGAGCCCGGAACGCACTGCGAAAGGCAGGCGAAGGTCTAATTCAGAAATGAGAACATGTCAAGAACATTTTGGCTGGCGGAATTCCGCCATTCCAGCCCGCGCTCAATCAGAATTGATTGCCAGTTTCAGGGCTGTCCAAATCTGATTGGGAAGCTGCCATTTTTTGGGATGCTCGACCGGCCTCTGTTTTATAATGACTATTTGTGCCAATAGATGCTGCGACCTGTCGCGTAGGGTGTGCTCCCTGTTCCCCTACTGCCAGATGAGAAACCAGGCCTTGAACCTGTAACGGATGATGCGGTTTGCCATGTCCTTCCTGCCGAATTCGCCGCGCATTGCCCGCCCTGCAATTCACGTATCCAAGATGGCCCCCGAAGCGTATGTTGGCGCAATCGAACGAGCGGAAAGGGAGGCAGGCAATGGCGCAGATCGGCTTGAGCGCAACACCGAAAGGCAACGGCTTTCAGGGCACGATCACCTATTCCTATGGCGTCTCGATAAGCTCGGCTGAGACATACC
>JBJTTE010000040.1:0-5175 GCA_046080005.1 Erythrobacter sp. | reverse complement strand
GATTGTCGGCCATTATGCAGCTCCCTGCTCGGCGGCGGCTGCCGCGCCGGTGGCAGCAAGGATCGCCTTGCGGATTCGCGGATAGGTGCCGCAGCGGCAGATATTGGTCATCGCCTCGTCGATCTGCGCGTCGCTGGGCGTGCCGACTGCCTCGATCAGCGCCACGGCGGCCATGATCTGGCCCGACTGGCAGTAACCGCATTGCGGCACCTGCGCGTCGATCCAGGCCTGCTGGACCTTGTGAAGCACGCCATCGGCGCTCTTGAGCCCCTCGATCGTGGTCACCGCCTTGCCCGCGACCTCGCCCACCGGCACGCTGCACGAGCGGGTGAGGTTCCCGTCGACATGCACCGAACAGGCCCCGCAGGCCGCGATGCCGCAGCCGAACTTGGTGCCGGTCAGGCCGAGATCGTCACGCAGCGCCCACAGCAGCGGCGTGTCGGCATCGGCCTCCACGCTCACGGGCTCGCCGTTTACAGAAAATGCGATTGCCACAGGCGGCACTCCCCGATGATTGAATTCCCGTCCTGTGTAGCAACCGAAGCGTGCGCGGGCCAACGAAAAGACGGTTGGCGCCGGAGCTACCACTGCGCCGCAGCAAGCGCCGAGTGGTCAAACACCCCATGCCTTATGTGCAAGGCCAGATTAAGTGACGAGCCCGTTTATCGATTCACAAACGCTTTTGGACGGGTCTGTGCAGCGCTGCCTATCGACATTGCGATCCGTTTGCTTGCAAGCGCCGCCGATGCACGCAGCCTCATTTCGTTCCTTGATCCGCTGTGGGGCGGCTGTGTGGCTTATGGGCGCGGCAAGCCTTTGCCTGCCCGCCTCCGCGCAAGAGGCCCCGGCATCCTCGGCACCTTCCAGCGAAGCCGCGCACTCGGACATGCCCGCCCCAGACGCCAACACGCGCAGCACCTTCACGCCCGAGGATTTCGCCCGTTTCGCCCCGCGCACCGCGCTCGACATGGCGCGGCAGGTGCCCGGCTTTGCCATCCGCGAAACCGATGATGCGCGCGGCCTGGGGCAAGCCGATACCAATGTGCTGATCAACGGGCGGCGCATTTCAGGCAAATCCAACGGCCCGGTCGAAGCCTTGCAGCGCATCCCGCTGGACGACGTGGTCCGACTGGAGGTGGTGGACGGGGCCAGCCTCGACATTGGCGGGCTGAGCGGTCAGGTGCTCAATGTGGTCACCCGTTCGAACGGCCGGATCACCGGCCAGTTTCGCGCCGCCCCGCAGTTCCGCACGCGCGGCACGCCCGCACAGCTGCTGGACGGACGGATCGGCATTGCCGGCGGCGGGGCCAAAACCGAATGGAATCTGTCGCTCGACAATGATTCCAACCGGCGCGGCGATGAAGGACCGGAGCGCGTGTTCAATGCTGCGGGACAGCTGATCGAGACACGCGAGGAAAAGAGCAATTTCAACTCCGACCTGATCAATCTTTCGGGCTCGTTCACCCGCAAGGCAGACAATGGCAACATCCTCAATCTGTCGGGCGAAGTCGAAGCGCTGATCTTCAGCGAGACCGAGCGTTCGGCACAGACCGGTTTGGTCACCCCGGTGGTGCGCAACCGCCTGTTCCGCCGCACCGAGGATTCGCGCAGTTTTGAGCTGGGGGGTGATTACCAGTTCACCTTCGGGCCGGGGCAGCTGAAGCTGATCGGGTTTTACGGGCTCGAAAACACCCCTGAAGTTGCAAATGTCCTGACCGAATTCGCCGATGGCCGCGCGCCGACAGGATCGCGATTTATCAGCGACACGCGCTCGGGAGAAACGATCGCGCGGGGCGAATACACGCTCGCCGCCCTCGGCGGCAATCTGGTCGCCGCGCTTGAGGGCGCGCGCAATTTCCTCGAGATCGACGCCGAGCTTGCGTTGCGTGATGGCGCGGGCGTGTTGCAGCCCACACCCCTGCCCGGCGCCAGCGCGCGGGTGGATGAGGACCGTATCGATGGCGGCCTCACCTATAGCCGCGCGCTCACAAGCAATCTGCAATTCCAGAGCTCGCTCGGCGCGGAATTCTCGCGCATCAGCCAGAGCGGCGCATTCGGCCTGTCGCGGCAGTTCTTCCGGCCCAAGGGGTTTGTGTCGCTGGACTGGAAAGCGCGCGACGGGGTCAATTTGGCTGGGCGGATCGAACGCGTGGTTGGCCAGCTGGAGTTTGACGATTTTCTGGCCGGGGTCGATCTCGATCAGGACCGCGAGGATGGCTCCAATGGGGCGCTGGTGCCGCCGCAAAGCTGGATGAGCGAGCTGGAGCTTAGCCTCGATCTCGGCGCGCTCGGCAAGGCCAATCTGCGCAGTTTCTATGAAGATATCAACGACATCGTCGACCAGATTCCGCTGCCCGGAGGCGGGCAGGCGGTCGGCAATATCCCGAGCGCCAAACGCTATGGGATCGGGGGTGATATCACCCTGTTGTCGGACGGGCTGGGCTGGAAGGGCACGCGGTTTGATCTGCGCTTTGCCTTGCAGGAAAGCCGCGTGCGCGATCCCTTGTTGACCACGACCCGCGAATTGTCGGGCAATGAGCGCGTCAATTTGCGCAGCAATCTGCGGCATGATTTTGCGGACAAGGTGTGGGCCGTGGGCGGCATGTTCGACTGGATGGACTTTACCCCGGTGGTGCGGCTGGATGAAGTGTCGCGCCGCAGCCAGACCTTCGCCTTTGCCTCGGTGTTCGTCGAGAACAAGGACGTCGCCGGGCTGACCGTCCGCGGCATGATCGGCAACCTGCTCGACCGGCGCAACAAGTTTGATCGCACTGTCTTTGCCGATCGTGCGGGGGGGCTGGCAAGCTTTTCCGAATCCCGCAGGCGCAGCTTCGGGCAGATCGTTACGCTGGAGATCGAAGGCACGTTCTGAGGCTTTACCTGATGGTGATGCCTGCCTAAGCGATGGGCCGAAAGGACTGCCCATGGCCCCCATCACCCCCAAGCCGCCCCGCATGCGATCCTGGCTGTTCGCGCCGGGCGACAGCGAGAAGAAGATGGCCAAGGCGGAAGGCTCTGCGGCGGATATCGCGCTGCTCGACCTTGAGGATTCAGTCTCGCCCGAGAACAAGTCGGCCGCACGCCAGATGGTGGCCGAGCAGATCGCCGCCTCGAAGAACAAGGCGCGGCTGTGGGTGCGGATCAACCCGATTTCGGGGCACGAATGCATCGCCGATCTTGCCGCAATCATGCCCGCGCGCGCCGGCGGTGTGTTCCTGCCCAAGGCCGAAGGGGCAGCGGATATTGCGCAGCTCCACTACTATCTCACCGCGCTCGAGGCAGCGAACGGGATTCCGCTGGGGCGCACGCTTGTCGCCGCGCTGGTGACCGAGACAGCAACGGCGATGTTCCGGACGGGCGACTATGCCGGCGACTACCCTGGCCGTGAGCGGTTGGTGGCGATGAGCTGGGGGGCGGAGGATCTCTCCTCGGCCTTGGGCGCGCGCGAGCAGCGCGGGCCCGACGGCGAGTATTCGCACACCTATGAAATGGCGCGCAGCCTGTGCCTGATCGGCGCGGCGGCGGCGGGCGTGGCGGCGATCGAGACGGTGCAGCCCGAATTCCGCGACCTCGAGGCGCTGGCGGCGCGCGCGCAGAGGGTGCGCGCGCAGGGCTTCGGCGGAATGCTCGCGATCCACCCCGCGCAGGTCGATCCGATCAACGCAGCCTTTACGCCGAGCGCCGAGGAACTCGCTCATGCCCGCGCGGTGGTGCAGGCTTTCGCCGACCATCCCGGCGCGGGCGTCGTAGCGCTCGACGGCGCGATGCTCGACCGCCCGCATCTGCTACTGGCGCAGCGCCTGCTCGCCGAGGCGGGCGCTCAGTAGGTTAAATCATTTTCCTACAGTAACCTATTTGGTTATTTGGTTGCGCGACTCACGGCAAAAGGAGCGCGCGCCATGGCCCTTATCGACGTCCTCATCGGACCCATCGCCTCGATCATCGACAAGATCATCCCCGACAAGGAAGCCCAGGCCAAGGCCAAGCTCGAACTGATCGCGTTGCAGGGCACGCAGGAAATGCAGATGCTCGAGACGCAATTGCAGGCGATCGTCGCCGAGGCGAATTCGAGCGACCCGTGGACGAGCCGCGCCCGCCCGAGCTTCCTCTATGTGATGTACATCCTGCTGCTCGCCTCGCTGCCGATGGGTGTGCTGAGCGCCTTTAACCCCGCCGCCGCGCAGGGGATCGCTGCGGGGATGAACGCCTATCTCGCAGGACTCCCCGAACCGCTCTACGCCCTCTTCGGTACCGGCTACCTCGGCTACACCGCCGCGCGGCAGTGGGGGAAGGTCAAGGGGGTGGACCGGTAGGGGCGGGGCTCGAGCCGCGCCTTAGAACCCGTCGCGCTTTTGAATGGGCCGCAATCGCCCCAGCTTGCGCGCAGCGGCGTGCCAGCGGCGCGTTTCAAAGCACTCCAGCTCGCGCGCGGCATCCGCGTCGCCCACTCTTGCCGCACGCCGCAGCCATCGGCGGTATCCCGATATGTCACCGCGATTGAAACAGCTTATCGCCATGTTGCCAGCCGCTCTTGGCTCGCCCTTGCGCCACGCACGGTGATAAAGTCCGGCAGCGCTGAATGCGTCGGCCGTTTTCCCGACACCCGTCAAGCTGTCGTCCCCGCTGAACCAATCTGCCAGTTCGATCATCGCGCCGGCATGACCGCGCAGCGCGAGATGCCACATGATCGGCAGCCATAGGCCCACGCGCCGCCTGTGACGGATCGAGAGTGCTTTCCGGTAAAGCTGGTCTTCCAGAGCCTCTTCAGGGATTTGGTTCATTGCTAAGCAATCCCAAATTGGTGTGAGCGGGGCAAGTAGGCTGGTTGAAGCCCGCCCCCTTCCCCGCCCCGCCCCTTCCCGCTAAGCGGCAGCCCATGACCAACCTCGTCTACGTCCTCAACGGCCCCAACCTCAATCTCCTCGGCACGCGTGAGCCGGAGATTTATGGCACCACCACCTTGGACGACATCGCCGGGATGCTCGAGGATCGCGCCCGCGAACTCGGGCTCGAAATCGAGATGCGCCAGACCAATCACGAAGGGATGCTGGTCGACTGGCTGCATGATCCCAGGCGGAAGGCGCGCGGGCTGTGTTGCTCAATGCGGCGGCCTATACCCACACCTCGATCGCCTTGCTCGACGCGATCAAGGCGATCCGCACGCCGGTGATCGAG
>JBJTTE010000039.1:0-5053 GCA_046080005.1 Erythrobacter sp. | reverse complement strand
CCTTTGGTGACCGGATGGGCACTCCCGCACCCGACGAGGTGGTGCTGTGGAAGGGCCGCCCGCAGATCGACCTGCTGGCGCGCACCGCCTTCCACACCCATAAGTTCGGGCTCTACATGGCCGCGCTTGTCGTTATCGCACTTGTGCTGGGCAAGCCCGACGCAGCGATTGTCGTCGGCGTGCTAGGCACGGTCTTGGCCGCGCTGCTCTACCTGCTTGCATGGGCAAGCGCGCGCAGCACACTCTACATCCTTACCGATACGCGGCTGATCATGCGGATTGGCATGGCGATCGAAACACGGGTCAATATCCCGCTGAAGCAAGTGACGGCAGCGCACCTGCGCCTGCGCGGTAAGCGTGGATTCGGCGATATCGCCTTTGAACTTTCGGGCGAACGCATGCTCGGCACCTTGCTGCTTTGGCCGCACGTGCGCCCTTGGCGCTATGCTATGCCGCAGCCGATGCTGCGCGCCGTGCCTGATGCAGCGAACGTCGCACAGATGATCGCCGAAGCCCGCACGCGGTTTGGCGCAATCGACCTGAATTTGACCGAGATCAAGGAAGCCTCCCCTGCCGTCGTCCAACACGGTCATCAGCCAGCGGTCGCATCGGGATTTATAGCCCCGGTCATGCGCCGCACTGAGCAGGGATTGGAGGGAGCGCCCGCATGATCGTCCGCGAGTATGAAAAGGACGAGATCACCGTCCACAAGGTGCCGCTTTATCTTATGGGCGGTATCGTGGCGATCTCGCTGGCGTTGACCGCGTCGGTGACCCTGGGCTTCTTCCCGCGCGAGGCTGTCCCGGCCGAAGCACGCGAGGCTGCCGGGGTTAAGGCAGCACAGGAACGCCCGCTGAAGTTCTTTGACGAGGCTGATGGCACGGTGCGGGTCGAGGACGGCGCAACCGCCGAAGTGCTCGGGCGCTTCGGTCCCGGTGAGGGCGGCTTTGTCCGCGCGACCGTGCGCAGCCTGGTCCACCAGCGCCGCATCCGGGGTCTGGGGGCTGAGGTGCCCTTCACGCTTACCCAGTGGGACAATGGCGGGCTAACCTTGGCCGATCCGCTGACCGGTCGCAGCGTTGAAGTCAACGCCTTCGGGCCGGATAACCGCGCGATCTATGCCAATATGCTCCCCACCAAGACGGAGGCACGCTGATGGCTGCTCTGGCGATCCTTAGCACCCGGTCGTTCGACACGCCCTGCACGATCACGGTCGAACAGAGTTCGGAGCATTTCCATGCCCATGTCGAGCTTTCAGACGAGATCGCGATCGAGCCTGGGGACAAGGTCCGGGTGCACGGCGCGCCAATCCAGATTCCCTTTGGCAGCCGTCAGGTGTTTGAACGCCGCGCAACCGTCACCCGCGCCAGCCCGCTGATGCGCGCGCTTACCAGAGTGGCAGCCTATCTCGATCTCGCCGAACTTTACGAAGTCAGCTTCAACGCCGGGAGGATCAAATGAACGCCTACAAGCCGATGACCAGCGACGAAGCGATGGCGCTGGCGACACAGGATACGATGCTGACCCCGCGCTTCTACACGACCGATTTTGACGCGCTCGATGCGATCGATGTCAGCCCGGTGCGCGCTGAATGGGACCAGCTGATTGCGGACATGGTGGGCGATCCCAACAAGCTGCACTTCAAGCACAATGACACTTTCAAGGGCGTGATCGAAGGACTGGAACCGGCACTGCGGCAGGAGTTCACCGATTTCCTCGTCAGCTCGATGACCTCAGAGTTTTCGGGCTGCGTGCTCTATGCCGAGATCGCGCGGCGCACCAAGAACCCGGACGTCAAGCAGCTTTTCCGCCTGCTCGCCCGCGACGAGAGCCGCCATGCCGGCTTCATCAACGAAAGCCTCAAGGACGCCGGCATTGGCGTTGATCTGGGCTACCTGACGAAAACCAAGAAATACACATACTTCAAGCCGAAGTTCATCTTCTACGCAGTCTATCTTTCGGAGAAGATTGGCTACGCGCGCTACATCACGATCTTCCGGCACCTTGCGCACAACCCGCAGAACAAGTTTCATCCGATCTTCAACTGGTTCGAGGAATGGTGCAACGACGAGTTCCGCCACGGCGAGGCCTTTGCGATGCTGCTACGGTCGGATCCCAAGCTCCTCGAAGGCGCAAACAAGCTGTGGGTCCGGTTCTTCCTGCTCTCGGTCTACGCCACAATGTATGTGCGCGATCACAACCGTCCGGTGTTCCATGCCGCGCTGGGCGTCGATCCGACCGAATATGATTACAAGGTCTTTGCCATCTGCAATCAGATCGCCCGTCAGGTCTTCCCGGTCGAGCTCGATATTGATGCACCTGAATTCCGCCGCCAGATGGAAAAGCTGCGGCTCGCTGCCGAGCGCATTGAGGACGGCAAGGCACGTGGCGGGATCGGTGGGTGGTTCCAACGCATGACCGGCTCGGTGGGCGCTGGCCTCGCCTTTGTGCGGATGTATCTGCAGCGGCCCATGCCCAATACCCTGCCACGCTCGATCCGGCTGCAACCTGCGTGGTAAGTTGGAGCGGTCATATTGTGCCGTTCATCGTGACGGTGGCGATCTGGTTTGTCGCGACCGGGCTGATTGCCTGGGCGGATAATCGTGAGCGCGCGACCTTCTCGACCAGTCTGATGATTGGCAGCATTGCCGGGATCGCGGGCCTGCTGGTGATCCTCGTCGCCTCACTCTCGGTCGCAGTATGGGCGGTCTATCTTGCCTTTCTTGGCGCGTTGATGGTGTGGGGCTGGCACGAGCTTTCGTTCTTGACAGGCGCTTCAGCAGGCCCGCGTCGGGGGCCGATCGATCCGGCGCTGACCGGCATTGATCGCTTCCGCCAGGCGGCGGCGACCGTGATGCATCACGAGGTTGCGCTCGCGATTACCGCACTGCTGTTGATTTCGCTCTCGTGGAATGCACCCAATCAGATCGGTGCGACAGTATTCGTGCTCATGTTCGCGATGCGGCTTACGTCCAAGATCAACCTCTTTGTGGGCGTGCCCAACACCACGTCCGAAATGTTACCCGCGCACCTAGCCTACCTAAAGTCCTATTTCGGGCCCAACCGCATGACCGTACTTTTGCTGGTCTCGATTGCGGCAATGATGGCGGCGTCGACCTGGTTTGCATCGCTCGCGCTCGCTGCGCCTGTCGGCAGCGCGGAAATGGTGGGAGCCAGCCTGCTCACCACGCTCAGCCTGCTCGGCGTGCTCGAGCACCTGTTTCTGGCCCTGCCATTCCGTGACGGAATGCTCTGGGGCTGGGCCTTACCAAAGCGGGCAGCGGCGCAACGCCAGCCCGTCGCACCGATTGATCGCAAGTGAGACTAAGACAATGAAAACAGAGGGGACACCGATGGACTTCGAAGCCTTTTTCGCCGGTGAACTGGATGCAGTGCGCGCGGACGGGCGCTACCGCGTATTCACCGACATCAAGCGCCACCGGGGCCAGTTTCCGCGGGCGACGCGCTTTGTGGAAGGGGAGACTCAGTCGGTCACGGTGTGGTGTTCGAACGACTATCTCGGCATGGGGCAGCACCCGGCGGTGCTTGAGGCGATGCATAGCTGCCTTGACGAATGCGGCGCGGGGGCGGGCGGCACCCGCAACATTTCGGGCACCAACCACTATCATGTTGAACTTGAAGCCGAACTTGCCGACCTTCACGGCAAGGAAGCCGCGCTGCTGTTCACCTCGGGATATGTCTCGAACTGGGCCGGCCTCGGCACCTTGGCAAGCAAGATCCCGGGCTGCGTCGTGTTTTCGGATGCACTCAATCACGCCTCGATGATCGAGGGCATCCGGCACAGTCGCGCGCCCTATAAGGTGTTCCGCCACAATGACACAGAGCACCTCGATGAGCTGCTGGCGATGTACGGCCCCGAGGTGCCCAAGCTGGTCGCTTTCGAGAGCGTCTATTCGATGGACGGCGACATTGCGCCCATCGCTGACATCCTCGACGTGTGCGAAAAGCACGGCGCGATGAGCTATATCGACGAAGTCCACGCGGTTGGCCTCTATGGCCCGCGCGGCGGCGGCGTGGCCGAGCGTGAAGGGCTGATGGACCGCATCACCGTGATCGAGGGCACGCTCGGCAAGGCCTTTGGGGTGATGGGGGGCTATATCGCGGCCTCGACCAATCTCGTTGATTTCGTGCGCAGTTTTGCAAGCGGCTTCATCTTCTCGACCGCTCTGCCCCCCGCCGTCGCAGCAGGCGCGGCGGCAAGCATCCGTCACCTCAAGACCTCGAGCGCCGAACGCGAGCTGCAGCAGAAACGCGTGGCCCAGGTGCGCCGGGCACTCGATATGATGGGCATCCCGCACCTCCACAATCCGAGCCACATCATCCCGGTGATGGTCGGCGACGCCAAGAAGTGCAAAATGATCAGCGACTGGCTGATGGACAACCACGGCATCTATGTGCAGCCGATCAATTATCCGACCGTGCCGGTGAGCACCGAAAGGCTGCGCGTGACGCCCTCGCCGGTGCACACTGATGCCGATATCGACCGGCTGATCAAGGCCCTGTCCGAGATCTGGTCGCGGTGCGAACTTGCACGGATGGCGACCGCCGCCTGAGGCGCATGTTTCACGTGAAACAGCGTTTTGGCGCCCGTCTAAGCGGGGTCTGGAACGGGCTAGCGGGGGTCTAGAGCGGGTCTGGGGGCAGTCTAAGGCAATTTGCAGGCCGTCTGAAATCGCCAACATTTCGCGCTGAAGCAACCGATCAGCCAATCTCTCCCCTGGGCGGGAAGGAGAGCGTGCGGACGCGCCGTCCGCGCTTCCCGGCCATTGCGCGTCACCCTCATCGCGTCAGCAAACCGCCGGACAGGATCGGCTCTGTCCGAAAGGCTCCGCATGGCCGCACAAAACGCCGAGATCAGCGCTGCGTCCTCGTTTGCATCCGGCGCTGCGGCTGCATCGTAGCCATAAGCGACGGGCAACAAGGTATGGTCAATAATGCGCACCCTTCGATCCCTGCTTCCCGCTCCCCTGCTCGCCTTGCCGAGCATCGCCGCCGACGCAGCTCCCGCGCCGTCCAACCCCGAAACCGTGAC
>JBJTTE010000038.1:0-3772 GCA_046080005.1 Erythrobacter sp. | reverse complement strand
TGCGCCTCGGAAGTGATCGCGCATTACGGCCCGCGTCCCGAGGCCGACATGCTCAAGCTGATGGAAGAGACGCTGTAAGCGGACAAAGGTGACACGGTGTCCGCTTTGGCATGGGCTGATTAGTTGCTGTAATTCAGAAGGCTACGCGCCGATTGCACAAGCGGACGGACAGGGAAGCGGGGCCTTGTTTAGCGCTTTTTTGGTTTCGCGCCTTTTTGGGTTGCGCACCTTTTGGGTTTCGCACCTTTTGGCGTGAGGGGCTGACGATGGGAAAGAGCGGTGGGGAGCCTAACCCCGCGCCGCGCCAGTAGGAAAGTCACGGATCGGGCACGTAATCCGTCTTGCGCAGCGTCACCATATAGGCGGCGATCTGGTCGATCTGGGCGCGGGTCAGAGTGAAATCCATGTCCTCGGGATAATTGTGCGCATCCGCCAGCCAGTCGCCGAGCGATGTCTCCGATAGCTCCTGCCGGTTGGCGATCGCGGCAAAGCTGGGCGAGGCGGGGTTAGGCGAGACGAACGGCGGCTCGACCGCATGGCACCCCCCGCAAGCGGCCTCGACAAAAGCCGGCGCGCGGGTGTTTGGCGAGGGCGCGGTCGCCTTACCAAGCATCGGCGGCGGAGTGTCGGTGCCGGGCGCGGTGGTGCAGGCAGCAAGGGTGGCGAGGGCTGCGAGGAGGAGGGGACGGTGGGTCATGCTGGCCTTGTGGGCCTGCCGTGTCACGGCGTCATTGATCGGGGTCAAATTTGCGGTGCCGCCCACTTCTGCCACCCGGCGGCAATGACCGCTTTCAGGGAGAAGTGTCGATCAAGTGAATGGCCGCAAGTGGGTGGTTTTCGGACACTGCCTTATTGAATCAAGTTGCCGGTTCTTTTCGACGTTGGAGCGTCTAACTCGGCAGCGAAATGTCGCCGTATCTCGACCAAGGCAGCATCACTGTCTCTCAGCCCAAGCGAGGAAAGGGCGTCTGCGATGTGGCGGGCTGCATCTGCGAGTATCGTGCCCCAAGCCTGCTCCTCGCGAATGCCTTCCGCTTCATAAACGCCGACTTTCAGGGAACAATGCAAGCCACCCTCGGCGACCCATGCCCGCAGAAGCTCCCAGCTCTCTTCGTCAGTCTGTGCCGCAGGCGGTATTCTTAGCTCTCTCATCGCAGTCTCCTACAGGTTTACTGCCTGTGGGAGCTGACCCTGATTTCCGCAACGGGGTCGGTTGCCGAAGGACGGGAACTTTTCGTGAGGCGGTGATAGCCGCCATTCCGTTTTCGGTATCGTGCATCGGCCCTGCTCATGGCCGTTTGTGGGTGGTTACCTGCCGTGGTAATCAATCATTGCGTGACAGATGCAGTCCACGGTCCCGCTCGCGCGATTGGCATTTCCTCTCGGCCAATGAGAAAACGACGCCACTTGCGACGCCGCCAATCAGGTAGATTGCGGTCGTGAGCGGGTCAAACCTCACTCCAGTCAAACCGACACCGAAGCCGCGCGACCAATATTCGGGAAGCAGGGCCACAACCAGAGCGATACTGGCCACACCGATCGATACATCGACTGACAGCTTACGTCCTGCATCGCCCGCGCGTGCCAACATCAACAAGGTGCCGAAGAGGAAGCCATATGTCAGCTTCGCTGCCGGCGAAACCTCGTCCGCCACTTCGAAGGTATCCAAAAACAGGTTTCCACCGGATGCTAGCGGCGAGAGTGATAGCAGCGCAATCACGAGACTAGGCAGATAGACTGCTGTCGCCCAAGCCAACACCCACGCAGTGAAGAAGCATTTCGGTGACGTAGGCCGCGCAGATTGCGTGACACTGTTCTACCGATTCGTTCCAGCAAGTCGAGGATGCATCGGCAGCAACGGGGTCGATTGCTGAATGACCGCTATTTTCGAGAGACGCGGGAAAACAGACGCTAGGCCTTGCCCTCCCGCGTTACTTCGCGCCAGCCGACGTCGCGGCGGCAGAAGCCGCTCGGGAAGCTGATCGCATCGACCGCCGCGTAGGCCCTTGCCTGCGCCTCGGTGACGCTCGGCGCGCAAGCGGTGACAGCGAGCACCCGGCCGCCGCTCGCCACCAGCGCCCCGTCCGCCAGCGCGGTTCCAGCGTGGAAGACTTTGGCGCCCTCTGCCTCGGCATCGTTCAAGGCAATCGCCCCGCCCTTTTCAGGCGTGCCGGGGTAGCCCTTGGCGGCCATCACGACGGTGAGCGCGGTATCGGGGCGGAAGGCGATTGCCACGCCCTCCAGTGTGCCTAGCGCGCAGGCCAGCAGGATCGGGACGAGATCGCTCTGCAGGCGCATCATCAGCACCTGGCACTCCGGGTCACCGAAGCGGGCGTTGTATTCGATCAGCTTGGGGCCGTCCGCCGTCAGCATCAGCCCGGCGAAGAGCACGCCCTGATAGGGATTCCCCTCCTCGCGCATGGTGCGCACCGTGGGTTCGATGATTGCGGCCATCACCCGTGCCTGCAATTCCGGCGTCAGCACCGGCGCAGGCGAATAGGCGCCCATCCCGCCGGTATTGGGGCCGACATCGCCGTCACCCACCCGCTTGTGATCCTGTGCCGAGCCGAAGGGGATGATCGCGGTGCCATCGGTGAGCGCGAAGAAGCTGGCCTCCTCGCCCTCCATGAACTCCTCGATCACCACTTGCGCGCCTGCGCCCCCGAACCCGCCGCCAAACATGTCTGCGAGCGTCTCTTCCGCCTCGGCCAGCGTCGGCGCGATCACCACGCCCTTGCCTGCCGCCAGCCCATCGGCCTTGAGCACATAGGGCGCAGCGAAGCGGGCGAGCGCATAGCGGGCTTCTTCGAGTGATGACGTGCGGACATATCCTGCCGTCGGGATCCCGGCGCGCGCGCACAGGTCCTTGGTGAAGCCCTTCGAACCCTCGAGCTGCGCCGCTGCCTGCGAGGGGCCAAACATTGGCACGCCCGCTGCGCGCAGGCTGTCAGACAATCCGTCGACCAGCGGGGCCTCAGGGCCGATCACCACGAGGTCGATTGCGTTCTGGGCGCAAAACGCGATCACCGCTGCGTGATCCGTCACATTGAGTGCGACCAGCTCGGCCTCCTCAGCAATGCCGGGATTTCCGGGGGCGGCGTAGAGCTTTGTCAGGCTCGGGGATTGCGCGAGCGACCATGCCAGCGCATGTTCGCGGCCTCCAGAACCCAGCAGCAGGATATTCATGGCCCCTCCGCCCATCAGTGATGACCCAAGCGGTCTCGACGATGCCGGGCTGGTAGCGCGCGAGCGTCAGGGCGACAACGCCCAGCCGCTGACGATCAGCGAGATTTCCGCGCTGCTCAAGCGCACGGTGGAAGATCGCTTCGGCTTTGTGCGGCTGCGCGGCGAGCTATCGGGAGTCAAGCGCGCCGCTTCAGGCCATTTCTACTGCGCTTTGAAGGATGAAGGCGCGGTCATTGATGGCGTGATGTGGAAAGGCAATGCCGCGCGGCTGAACTTCCGCGCCGAGGACGGGCTGGAGGTGATCGCGACCGGCAAGCTGACCACCTATCCGGGCCGCTCCAAGTATCAGATCGTGATCGATTCCATGGCGCTGGCGGGCGAAGGCGCGCTGCTGGCGTTGCTGGAGAAGACCCGCGCAAGGCTCGCGGCGGAAGGCCTGTTCGACGAGCGCCGCAAGCGCCGCTTGCCCTTCCTGCCACAGGTGATCGGAGTGGTGACCTCGCCCACGGGCGCCGTGATCCGCGATATCCTCCACCGGCTGGCGGACCGCTTTCCTTCGCACGTGCTCGTCTGGCCGGTGCTGGTG
>JBJTTE010000037.1:0-2601 GCA_046080005.1 Erythrobacter sp. | reverse complement strand
TTTGGATATGGTTGTCTACCGCGCCAAGTTCGCGCCGACCATTTTCGCTGCACGCCAGCTTGTGAGCCACGGCCACATCTATGTGAACGGTCAGAAGTGCAACATTGCCTCACACCGCGTGGTAGTAGGCGATATCGTCAGCCTCGGCAGCAAGGCCAAGGAAATGGCGCTGGTGATCGAAGCCCAGAGCCTCGCCGAGCGGGACATTCCCGACTACGTCCAGGCCGATGGCAACGACAAGATCACCTTCACCCGCGTGCCCAAGCTTGATGAAGTGCCCTACCCGGTGACGATGGAACCGAACCTGGTGGTGGAATTCTACTCGCGCTGATCGGGTTTCAGCGACCGGACACCAAAGAGAGGGGCGGCCTTACAGGGCCGCCCTTTTTTTGTTGGTGCCGACCCCTGCCCGGCGGCGCAAGCGACACCTTGGGCTATCCCTCCCCACCCCTTTCGCCCCAGAACATCACCCAGGTGGCGAAGTCTGAGGTGAATTGGACAAAGCAGTGGGGCTCGCCCGCTTTGACAAACAGGATATCGCCCGGCGCGAAGGGGATCTGCTTGCCGGACAGTTCAAACCGGCCGCAGCCAGAGGCGATAATATAGATCTCGTCCTGATCATGCGGGGTCTGCGTATCACGATCGCGCGGCGCATAGACGCCAGCGCGCATCGTGCCGTTGCGGATCGGGTAGGTGAAGCGTGCGTCCGCAGGCAGCCGATCAATCTCGGCGATTATGTCGGCCAGAGATGCATGGCGGACTTCGGTCATGCCTGATCTCCTCGGTGCATTTGCGCAATCTGGTCGGCCAGCGCGGCGATGCGCCGCCGCAGGCTGGCCGGAGCGATCACTTCTACCTCTGGGCCAAGAGCGAGGAATTCCCGTGCACCATGGTCGCTGTTCTCGACGAGCATGACCAGTTCGAAGCGGCCATCGCTGCCCTGTGTCGCTTGCGCCAGACCGGCCGCCGCGCGCGGGCCGAAGTCTGCCAAACGCTCGCGGCCACGTGTCGTGGCGGAAATCCGCGCCTCGGTGTCGAACAGCCGCGCCTCCAACTGCTCCTGCGCATCTCTCCACCAGCGCGGGAGATCGAAATCGGCAGGACGCAGGAAATTCTCGTCCAGCAGCGCCAGCCCGGCAAATCCGCCCACGCGGTAAGTGCCAATCCGGCGCCCACTGCGCGCGACGCAATACCACTCACTTCCCTTCAGCACGAGGCCCAGCGGATCGAGGTCACGTTCAGCCGTGGTTGTCCAGCTTGCATAGCGACCGCGCACGCGCTGGTCCTGCAACACGGCGCGCGCCAATAGCGGGAGCAGGGGCAGGTTGGCTTGGCCGCGGTACCACTGCGTCGGATCGATATGAAACCGCGCTGCAGCCGCGCTGGCTCTCGCTGCCCGCTCACTCGGCAAAGCGATCAAGAGCTTGCCCAGAGCATCGCGCATCGCCGCTCCGAAACCCGTGGCCTCGGCCGCGCTGGGAACGCCTGCCAGCGCCAGCGAGGCTGCTTCATCATCTCCCAGCCCGGTCAAGCGCGTGCGATATCCATCGAGCAAGGCAAATCCGCCGCCCGGGCCGCGATCACCATAGACCGGCACGCCAGCGGCGCTGAGCGCGTCGATATCGCGGTAGATGGTCCGTTCAGAAACCTCGAATTCCTCGGCCAGCACGTCCGCCGTTATCCGCCCGCGATTTTGCAGCAGGATCAGAATCGCAAGGAGACGGCTGGCGCGCGTCACTGCACCATAGCGAATAAATACTGACGTAAAATGTCAGTTAGGCTGGTGCATGGTCCGACGCTCGAGCACTCATGCGAGGACATGCCATGCCTACCATCGACCGCCGCCTGTTCCTCGCCCTTTCAGCAGGAGCCGCCATGACAACAGGAATTAGCGTTGCCGCCGAGGACACCAAAACTGCCCCCCGTACCGTGCCTGAAGGGAGGCCGGGTGACTTCGCCTTCCTCACCGGCGAATGGCGCATCCACAACCGCTTCCGCGAGAACGGCACATGGATCGAGTTTCCCGGCGAGGCGACCGTCGTGGCAATTCTTGGGGGGATTGCCAGTATCGAGGAATTGCGGATTCCCGCGCGCAATTTCTCCGGCATGGGCCTGCGCCTGCTCGATATTGAGCGCAAGATATGGTCAGATCATTGGGTCAACGCCAAGTCAGGGGTGGTGGCTGTACCCGGCCAACTCGGCGGGTTTGAGGGCGGCGTCGGGACCTTCACCAGCAGCGAAGAGATCGACGGCGTATCGTGGACCTATCGCGGAGTGTGGGATCGAATCACGCCTACTTCTTGCCGCTGGCATCAGGGCAGCAGCAATGATGGCGGTGCCACCTGGGATGACAGCTGGTTCATGGATTGGACGCGGGTCAGCTAGTTGGTTTCCGACCAACCTGACCCACCCTGATCGCGTTCTGAAGTCCGCTGGACAGGAATGGCGCGCCGCAGGGGCTGTGGTTGCCCCTGCAAGCGGCGTGACGACGCCAGCGGGCTTCAGAACGCGACCCCGCCGGGGCGGGCCGAATTGGGCTCAGGGCTACGTTGATCGTCGCTCACGATGCGCTGCATCGCTCACTCCTCTCGCCTTGCCCTG
>JBJTTE010000036.1:0-7102 GCA_046080005.1 Erythrobacter sp. | reverse complement strand
TCAGGTTGGTCGGAAACCGCTCTAACGACCATGCCGTGCCTTGCGCTCAGCCTCGCGCTTGAGCCGCAGCATCGCCTCGACATCGACCACCTCTGCGCGCCTGCGCATCCACCAGATCATCGCTACGCTCCAGACCAGCGTCAGGACGAGATAGATCACCAGCGCGACGGTGAAGATCGGCTGGCCTTCATGCTGTTGGGCAAAGACGGCGAAAGCGAAGCTCAGCAGCGCAAAAATTGCCAGCCATACCCCGAGTTGGAACCACCCGCTTGGCCCGCGCGGCACGATCGAGAAGCTCCACGGCCCACGGCGATACATCAAAAAAGGCTTGTCCTGATCACGCATCGCTTTTTCCTTCATTGGCGCCACCCGGCGGGCGACCGCGGCGCGGGGCTTCACTGCGCTGAACCTTGACCCCGCGCCGCACCAACGCCTCGCGCAGCAGCATCTCGATCTCGGCATTCACGCTGCGCAGCTCGGCATCGGCCAACCGCTGAACGGCATCGTGCAGCGCCGGATCGAGGCGCAAGGGAAAGGCCTTCTTGCCGACCATGGCGCGATCAGTAGAGCGTGCCTGCGTTGACCACCGGCTGAGTCTCGCGCTCACCGCACAGCACCACCATCAGGTTTGACACCATCGTGGCGCGGCGCTCGTCGTCCAACTCGACGACGTTCTTCTCGCTGAGCTGAGTCAGCGCCATCTCGACCATGGTCACCGCACCCTCGACCAGTTTCTTGCGCGCCGCGATCACCGCCTCGGCCTGCTGGCGGCGCAGCATCGCTCCGGCAATCTCGGGGGCATAGGCGAGGTGGGTCAGGCCGCACTCGTCAACCGTGATGCCCGCGACCGAGAGCCGCTCGATCAGGGCGATGCGCAGTTCAGCACTGACCTCATCGTGATTGCCGCGCAGGGTAATTTCGAGGTGCTCGATATCATCATAGGGATAGCGCGAGCCGATTGACCGCACCGCCGCCTCGATCTGGGCGGTGACGAGTTCGCGGTAATCATCGACATCGA
Source organism: Erythrobacter sp. (assembly GCA_046080005.1). Taxonomy (GTDB): domain Bacteria; phylum Pseudomonadota; class Alphaproteobacteria; order Sphingomonadales; family Sphingomonadaceae; genus Erythrobacter. The sequence continues at coordinate 6,084 of JBJTTE010000036.1, read as the reverse complement.
ACAGCGCCTGCGCAGTATCGGTGACGCGCCACACAACCTGCGCTGCCATCTCGATCGGGTTGCCGCGCGCGTCGTTGACCTTGATGGTCTGCGAAATGACGTTGTTGGCGCGCACCGCGATCTTGGTCTTGCCAAGCCACGGCAAGACCCATCGCAGCCCTTCGTTGCGATCCGTGCCCTTATAGGCGCCAAACAACTGGATAGCGGCTGCTTCATTGGGGTTGATCATGTGGAAGCCGGTCAGGATGAATAGGCCGATAAAGCCGATCACCAGCGAGGCAAGAAACCCAAGACCATTCTCAGCCCCGCCCGTGATCGATGAAAGCAACAGCCAGCCGGCCGCCGCCACCATTATCAGGCTGACGAACAACATCACATAGCCGCTCTGCGTCGTCGCCGGTGTTTCGCGGCTGCGGTTGAGAGCGGGAGTTTCCAAAGAAGACATGACGAATCTCCATTCACGATATAATTATGATATCATAGTTATATCAAAGATGGGGCGCGTCAAGCCGTTTTGGAAATTGCGTGATGGTCACGCTAAGGCAAAGCAAGGATGCATCGGACCATGGGCAACAACACCGATCGCGGCCGATCAGTAACCGCTCGCCTGCCCGTCTTTGCGCATCTCGGTCGCGCCGGTGTAGACGCCCGTCACCGGGTCGCGGGCGATGGCCTGATAGCCGCCAAAGGGCACGCCGGTGGTCTCCACCTCGACCTTGTGGCCCATCATCCGCAGCGCCTCCACCGTGGCCGCCGGAATGCCCGGCTCCACCTGCAGCACGCCCAGGGTGTCAATCGGCGCTGTATCAGCCGCGCTGCCGGCGAAGGCGTCGGTCGGCTGGCGGCCGCCATCATGGTGCAGCCGCGCGGCATCGCCTGCCTCTTGCAGGTTCATCCCGTAATCGACCAGATTGACCAGCACCTGCACATGGCCCTGCGGCTGCATCCCGCCGCCCATCAGCCCGAAGCTGGCCCACGGCTTGCCATCCTTCTTGATGAAGGCCGGGATGATCGTCTGGAACGGCCGCTTGGCCGGGGCATAGGCATTGGGGTGCGCGGGATTGAGGCTGTAGAGTTCGCCCCGATCCTGGAACATGAAGCCCAGCCCATCGGGCACCAGCCCGCCGCCCATGCCGCGATAATTCGACTGGATGAGGCTCACCATCATCCCGTTGGCGTCGGCGACGGTGAGGTAGGTGGTGTCGCCCTCGCCTTCGAGCTTGGGCGCGATCAGCGCACCCGGGGCAAAGGCGGGCGTCGCGCGGGCGGGATCGATCAGCGCGAACCGCTGCTTGCCATAGTCGTCCGACAGCAGTTCGGCAGGCGCGCGCGCGAAGCCCGGATCGGCGTAGAAACGCGCGGCATCCTCAAAGGCGAGCCGCTTGGCTTCGGTAATGTAATGCAGCACTTCCGGCGCGCCGCGCGCCCACTGCGCAAGGTCGACATTCTTGAGGATATTGACCATCTGCAGCGCGGCGAAACCCTGCGAATTGGGCGGCAGTTCGCACAGCTCGTAGTCCTTGCGATAGGTGACGCAGGCGACCTCCACCCATGTGCTGTCATGCGCGGCGAAATCGGCGAGGGTGAAGGCGCTGCCCTGGCGCTGGAGGTAATCGACCATCACCTTGGCGAGCGGCCCTGCATAGAAGGCATCGCGGCCCCCCTTGGCGATCGCTTCGAACGTGCCCGCCAGATCAGGGTTGCGGAACAGCTCCCCTGGCTTGCGCGCGCGGCCATCCTTGAAATAGGTCGCCTTGGCGTTCTCGAACTCGAACGGGGTGCGCGCGCGCTGGCGCTCGTAACTCCTCAGGCCGCGCTCCAGATACATCGCGATCAGCGGCGCGACCGGGTGGCCTTCGCGGGCGTAGCGGATGGTGGGCGCGAGCACCTTGGTCATCGGCAGCTTGCCAAAGCGCGCATGGAGATCGAACCACGCATCGACCGTGCCGGGAATGGTAATCGGCAGCGGGCCGACCGATGGCAGGCTGGTCGCACCGGCGGGTAGCTTGGCCTTGAGCTGCGCGAGCGTCTGTCCGGCAGGCGAGCGGCCCGAGCCGTTGATACCGACAAAGGCGCCGCTGGCTGGGTCCCACACAATCGCGAAGAGATCGCCGCCGATGCCGTTGCCGGTCGGCTCCATCAGCCCGAGCGCCGCGTTAGCCGCAATCGCTGCATCGACCGCGCTGCCGCCCGCCTTGAGGATATCGAGCGCGATTTGGGTGGCGAGCGCATGCGCGGTCGCGGCCATCCCGTGCGGGGCGATCACCGGGCTGCGGCTCCACGCTGCCCCCACTGGCCGCGCGCCGGGGCCGATCCCGGCGGTGGCTTCGGGCGTGGTGGTGGCAGGATTGGGGGCAGGCGCTGCATCCTGTCCCAACGCAGGGACGGCAAGGAGAGCAGTGGCGGCCAGCAGAGGGGCGATGCACTTGATCATGGCGCTGCACGCTAAGCTCTATTGGGCCGCGTGCAAGCCTTGCGCGGCTTCTCCCGAACAGCATCATGTTCATCATTCGCCCCGGCAGCAGGAAGGCAGCCAAACCGGGCAGCATCAGCGCCGCGAGATAGGTGATGACGAGGTGCCGCTGATGCGCCTGAATATCGCCGCGACGCGCGGTCGCCATCACTTTCCATGCTGCGCTGAACACCAAGGGGACAAACAGGTGGATCCAGCTGAACCCGCCCGAGGTCTGGATGAAGATCGCCGAGGTTGCGGTAACCAGCATCAGCACCAGCCACACCTTGCCCAGCCGCTTGTGCGCCTTGGTGCCCTTGCGTGCCAGCAGCAGCCAGCCGCCCAGCGGGACTGCCGGGAGCACGGCAGCGACGTGGATCATCACCGGCAGCTTGGCGAGATATGCCACGCCCGCGACCATTCCGAGCGCGGTTTTGCCGAGCGCGACAAAGATCGCGAAGCTCATGGTGAAACAGGCGAGGCTGATCACCGTCCGTGCGACCGGACCGATATCGAAGCTGGCGGCGGGCTTGCCGGTCGATGGCGCGGCGCGACTGGCGGTCACGGGCAGGGCGATGGTGGTCATGGCGGGCCTCCTGAATTGGCGCGTTTGGCTTGCTGTCATCAGGATGCCGCGTTCCCGTTGGCGGGCAATCGCCCCTGCACGGATGGTTCGGGCTTTTCGTCAACGGGAGGAAAAACCAGCCACTTGCCATTTCACGACGCGTGAACGGTGGGCAAATGCTCTGTCACCCGCCAGCGCTATCCCAGCATCGCCCCGGATGAGATGGCCCGGGCAGACACAAAAAGGCCCCCGGTGTCGCCACCGGAGGCCCTTCCTAATTCAAGCGATCACGCCTCAGTGGTACTTGGCGTAGGTCACGTCGAAGCGGTCAGCGTTCATCACCTTGGTCCAGGCCGCGACGAAGTCCGCCACGAACTTGGCTTCGTTCCCGCTTTCGGCATAGACCTCGGCCTGCGCGCGCAGCATCGAGTTGGAACCGAACACGAGGTCAACGCGGGTGGCGCGGTACTTCTCGGCACCCGTGGCGCGATCCGTGCCGACATATTCCTCATCGCCCGAACCTTCGACCGGGGTCCACCTCGTGCTCATGTCGAGCAGGTTGCGGAAGAAGTCCGGCGTCAGCGTGCCAACAGTGTCAGTGAACACCCCGTGCTTGCGGTTGCCGCTGTTCGCGCCGAGCACCCGCAGACCGCCAACCAGCACCGCGAGTTCGGGGATCGACAGGCCCAGCAGGTGCGCCTTGTCGATCAGCATTTCCTCGGTGCGGACATTGGCCTTGGTCTTGAGGTAGTTGCGGAAACCATCGGCAAACGGCTCAAGCGGTTCGAAGCTCGCCGCATCGGTCTGCGCATCGGTCGCATCGCCGCGCCCGCCGAGGAACGGCACGCTGACGCTGTGCCCGGCATCCTTCGCGGCCTTTTCGACGGCAGCCGAACCGGCGAGCACGATCGCATCGGCCATCGACAGGTTGCCGCGATGGGCGTCGATCGTGCCGAGCACCTTGCCGAGTTCCTCCGGATCATTGGCGGCCCAGCCGCTTTGCGGCGCGAGCTGAACGCGGGCGCCGTTGGCGCCGCCGCGGTGGTCCGAATTGCGGTAGGTCGAGGCCGAGGCCCAGGCTGCCTTCACCAGTTCGGACACGGTCAGGCCAGAGCCGAGGATCGCGGTCTTGAAGGCGGCGACATCGGCATCCGACGGAGCGCTGCCAGCCGGAACCGGATCCTGCCAGATCAGGTCTTCAGCCGGGACTTCCGGGCCCATGTAACGGACCTTGGGCCCCATATCGCGGTGGCACAGCTTGAACCATGCGCGCGCGAAGGCATCGTCGAGCAGTTCAGGCTGGGCGAGGAAGCGCTCCGAGACCTTGCGGTATTCGGGGTCCATCTTCAGCGCCATGTCAGCGGTGGTCATGATGGTCGGCACGCGCTTGCTCGGATCGCGCGCGTCGGGGGCCATGTCAGCCGGATCAGGGTTGATCGGGGTCCACATCTGCGCGCCAGCCGGGCTGTGCACCAGCTCGAAATCGTACTTGAACAGGATGCGGAAGTAGTCGTGGCTCCAGGCGGTCGGGTTGTTCGACCAGCTGCCTTCGATGCCCGACGTGGTGATGTGCCCGGCACCGATCTCGTCCTGATCGGTGAGCCAGCCAAAGCCCTGCAGTTCGAGGGTTTCGCTCTCGGGCGAACCGCCGAAGGTGCTCGCCGGGGCCGCACCATGCGCCTTGCCGAAGGCGTGGCCACCAGCGGTGAGCGCGACGGTTTCCTCATCATTCATCGCCATGCGAGCGAAGGTTTCGCGCATGTCGCGCGCGCTTTCCAGCGGATCGGGATTGCCGCCGGGACCCTCGGGGTTGACGTAGATCAGGCCCATCTGGATTGCCGCGAGCGGGTTTTCGAGCGCCATGCCTTCCTTGGGCTGGATGCGGGTGGCAACGCCTTCGTTGACCCACTGCTCTTCCTTGCCCCAGTAGACGCTCTCAGGCTCGAACACGTCCGCGCGTCCGCCGCCGAAGCCGAACACCGGTCCGCCCATCGATTCAATCGCGACATTGCCAGTCAGGATGAACAGGTCAGCCCAGCTGATCGCCTTGCCGTACTTCTGCTTGATCGGCCACAGCAGGCGGCGCGCCTTGTCGAGGTTGCCGTTATCGGGCCAGGAATTGAGCGGAGCAAAGCGCTGCTGGCCGGTGCCTGCACCGCCGCGTCCGTCGCCGGTGCGATAGGTGCCTGCGGCGTGCCATGCCATGCGGATGAAGAAGGGGCCGTAGTGGCCATAATCGGCGGGCCACCAGGGCTGATCGTCGGTCATCAGGGCGGTCAGGTCAGCCTTGAGCGCGGCATAATCGATGGTGTTGAACGCCTCGGCGTAGTCAAAATCCTCGCCATAGGGGTTGGCGCTCTTGCCCTGCTCGGTCAGGATGTCGAGCTGCATGGCCTGGGGCCACCAGTCGCGGTTGGTGCGGCCCAGCAGGCTGCGCATTTCGGTGCTGCCGTGGAACGGGCATCCGCCGCTCAATTCTCCGGTCTTCGCGTCCATGATGTGTGTCCTCTCACATAACAAAGGTTCGACTCGCGCGCTGGCTGCAGAGCCTAGCGAGGGCCAATGACGCTTTCGCGATGAAGCGTCCAATCGATTAATATGCGCTTTTTGATTGAGTGAGGCGATTAATGGCTGCGGGCGCGCATTGACCTGCCGCGTGGGTTTGCTCGCGCTATCGCCACGCTACTTGAGCGCGTTTCTTGTCGCGCTACCGCTTAGGCTACTTGAGCGCGTTTTTGCCGCGCTACGCTTACGCTACTTGAGCGCGTTCCTTGTCGCGCTACGCGTTCGCTACTTGAGCGCGGTGAAGCAGTTTGTGGTCGGCCAGCACCAGTGCCATCATTGCCTCGACCACCGGGGTGCCACGGATACCGACGCAAGGGTCGTGGCGGCCTTTGGTCAGAATATCCGCGTCATGTCCGGCTTTGTCGATTGTTTTGCGCGGCGTGAGGATTGAAGAGGTCGGCTTCACCGCAAAACGCGCGATGATCGGCTGGCCCGTCGAAATACCGCCCAAAATACCGCCCGCGTGATTGGCGAGAAATAAGGGCTTGCCATCAGGCCCGAT